>JBLFXO010000404.1:0-3005 GCA_047609865.1 Arenicella sp. | reverse complement strand
TCGTATCGCCTAATCCAATTGTAAAAATCGGCAAAAAGCTTCTACGTTCGAGTGCATATATTGGGTTTGAACCGTTATTGTAAATACCATCAGATGCTAATACGATTCCACCAATATTTCTGTTTGTGTATTGATCAAAGATATCATTGAAGACATTTGAAATATTAGTTGTCTTACCATTATAATCACCCCCTAAACCTGTATAAATCTCATCTGAAAATGAATAGTTAATCACTTCAAATTTTTCTTCAAGGCCTTTTGAGAACTTAGAAAGAGAAGGCGTGAAGTCATTTTTGTAAAAGCTAGAATCTGAATTGTTTAGAACAGATTCTGAATTATCGTTCACTACGAACACAATCGGTTTCTCTTTGCGATCAATGAAATTCTCTAAAACTATTCCAAGAAGCAATAGACAAACAAAGAAGACAGCTATAAATCGAAAAATAGCCATTAACCATTTCAGTGATTTCTTAACCTCTTCAAGCAAACTATCTTTTCTATACAGAAAAAATGAATAACTGAAAGCGATCAGCAAACAAGCAAGAATCCAAACGGGATGATATGTGAATATTAATTCCAAAAAACTCAGCTAAAAATAGTAATTTGTTTTCGCTTGACTCATAAAAAACGAGAACGTATGTTAAAAATTCATTTGCATTCGTATTTTTATCTCCAAATTAGGTAAATGAAGTTTTTCAAATTCTTAGGAATTGGATATAAAAATTACTGGAACGGGTTGAAATTTGTGTTCAAGCACAAACTTTATTGGTTTATCATTTTTCCTATTTTATTGTTTTGGGGGATTTTTGAACTAGGAAAACACTTTGAAGCTTTAGAAGGTTCTGTTGGCTATCACATTAAACATGACATGAATTCAATGACTTCATTGAATGGTTTGACATGGATGACCCTGAAGATGATCTTTTATCAGAAGATGTATTACCTCTTCACAAAATTCGCTTTGTATTTCGTTATTATCCTTCTATCTCCAGTGCTTGCTGTCATCTCTGAGAAAGTTGAATCTATACTTACCGGAAACAAATATCCTTGGAATTTTTGGCAATTATTGAAGGACGTTAAAAGAGCCGTACGATTGAATCTCCGTTTGATGTTAATTGAATACACCATAATCATAAGCTTCATTGTAATTGGTATGTTCTTGGATGGAGCAGTGCATTACATTCTTGTTTATGCCATTCCTATTGTCATTGGGTTTTACTTTTACGGATTTGGATTCATTGATTATGTAAATGAAAGAAGAAGATTAAATATTGCCCAAAGCATACATTTTGTTGGCAGACATAAAGGATTAGCATTTGCTCTAGGAAGCATATTCTCCTTATGTTTTTATTCGTTCAATTTTTCATGGCGAGAATTTTTAAGCTTGCATCCCAATGACACCAATGGTCAGTTAATGTGGGGAACTTTTGCTATCATCTCTTTTATATTAGCAGCAATTGCACCAATAATTGCCATAACTTCTTCTACTCTATCAATGCATGAAATAGTTGACTTAGGTAAGAATAAATACGCAACCAAAGCTGATGAAAAAGAAGCTAAAGAAGAAAGTGCAGATGAAACTACTGAAACAGATGATGAGACTGAAACGGAAACAAAGGAGTCAGAATCATCAAATTAGTTATATTTGATTAAATTATTGAAAAATGAAAAGGATACTCTTTTACACACTCTTACTTTTATGCTCTGGAAATGTCAATGCAATGACACCTCCAGATTCAACTTCAACTATTTTTGAAAAAGGAACCGCTCAGTATCTTATTTCTGAGGGAAAAAGAATGTATAACGAAGGACAATACAGAAATGCCTTAGTTAAGTTCAGAGAAGCATTAGTTAAAGACAAGAAGAACCCCTTGGCCACGTATTGGCTAGGAGAATGTCATAAATCACTAGGGAATTACGAAAAAGCTAAGAATTACGCTGAAGAAGCATTAGCCGCTGACCCTGAAGTAGATGCGGAATCAGGCTATCTTTTAGGAATCTGTTATCAGAGACTTCTTGAGCTTGACAAAGCGATAGGTCATTTTGAATCTGTGAAGGCGACATCAACTGAATTTAGGCAGGGTGAATTGCTCATTGATTTTCATATTGCCCAGTGTAAAATGGCAAAAGAATTAATGGAATCCCCTATAAAAGTTGAGATCACTAATCTAGGAATGAACATCAATTCTGCATTTGATGATTATGGCCCTGTGATGTCTGCTGACGGAAAATCATTTTATTTTGTAAGCCGAAGAGCTGATAACAAAGGTGGTGGGGTTAACCCTGATGACCAAAGATACTTTGAAGATATTTATGTTTCGTTTTGGGATGAAGCAAATAAGAATTGGGGAGAAGCATCTAATAGTGATGAAGTGATTAGAAGATTAAATTCTCAAGGATTTGATGCTGTTAATTATATTTCACCAGATGGTAAGTATCTATACATTTCGGTGAATACAATGGCTATGGATAAACCAAAACCTAAATCTAGGCACACAGATATCTTTATGTGTAAGAAGAACAATAGAGGTGGATGGAATTCTCCGAAAGCAGTAGGAAAACCCATTAATTCAATTTGGTTTGATGCACTACCTAGTTTAACAGATGATGGTAACACTATGTATTACGTTTCAGAACGTAAAGGTGGTGAAGGAAGAAGTGATATTTGGACTTCAGTAAAAGTTGGAAAATCATGGGGTAAGCCAACAAACTTAGGTACTACAATTAATACATCAGGACAAGAGACTACAGTTTTTGTAACAGGAGATGAAAAACATCTTTTCTTCAGTTCGACAGGTCACCCTGGCATGGGAGGTTACGATATATTTGTATCTGAAAACAAAGATGGAAACTGGAGTAAACCAGTGAATATGGGATACCCTATTAACACGGTTTCTGATGAGACTCATTTTGCTTATTACCCTAAATTGAAAAAGGCTTTTTATGCTACATTCTCTTCTTCTGGTAACGGAGGAATTGGAGCAAGAGATCTATTTCAGGTAGAC
>JBLFXO010000403.1:0-3053 GCA_047609865.1 Arenicella sp. | reverse complement strand
TATTGTTGAGATTATTTCATCTCTAATTTTGGATAGTTCTGTCTCAACATTTTCTAGAGTGAGGTTCCTTGGTTCAAGAAAGGTGTAAGTCACTTTGATTCCCACTGCCTTGAACAATTTTCCTTTCCAGTCAATTTTCCCCGTGTTTTTAATCGCAACTGGAATGAACAGTGCATTTGGAATCTCCTTTAAGATTGATTCTATTCCTGATTTTTTGAAAGGCTTCATAGGGCCATTCATTGTTCTGGTTCCTTCAGGAAATATGCATACGGCATATTTTTTATCATTGATCATTTTCGCAAACTCTCTAATACGCTCAAGTGATTCTGTAGGTTTTGATCTATCTATCGCCACCGATCCACCGTGATTTACATTAAATGAAACACTCGGTATAAACCTTGAAAGCTCTTCTTTTACAATAAATTTAGGGTGATGCCTTTTAAATTTCCACATTAAGGCCGGCACATCCCACATAGACTGATGGTTACTAAGTATTACAATTGGTTGTTCTCTTGTCAATTTCTTAAAACCCACGAACTTAATGCTCGTTCCAAGAACCCAGAGTAATCTCATTAGTGAAAAATTGAATGCTGTAGTTACGCGATCCATTGCATTGCGTCCGAAAACAAATCTAGCAATCACTAAAAATGGATGAAAGACGACAAGTATTAAACCAAAAAAGAGATAGAATATGGGGCTCAAGATATAGGATAGAAACTTTTTCACCATATAAAGTTACGCTTTGAATGCTGTTAAAAGTGTTTTAAATTTTATACTCGACCAAATGACAAAAATATAGGAGTAAAGTAAGAAAGGAAGTGTTTAAATACGCTTCTGAATCATATCTTCTACAGTATTAATCCAAATGTCAGAATCGTTTAAGCTTTCAACCAGTTGAACTTTCTCTCCACCGTGAGCTTCAAAAATCTCTTGATATTCAACACCAATTTCTACAGACGTCTCTAAACAATCAGCAATGAAAGCAGGGGAGAACATCAATAATTTTTTCGCTCCCGCTTTTGCTTGTTCTTCAACAATTTGATCAGAATAGGGAGTAAGCCAAGGTGTTTTGCCCAGGCGTGATTGAAACGCGACTGTGTAATCGGCGTCTTTCAACCCTAACTTTGCCGCGATTAATCGGGTAGTTTCGTGGCATTCGTTCTGGTAGCACAACCTATACTCTGGTTTGTAGGCTTTATTACAATCACAATCAGCGCATTCTAATTCGGGATGTATTTTCGTAAGCTGACGCATGGGTAATCCATGGTAAGAAAAGATGATATGATCAAAGTCTTCTATTTTATGCATCCGTGCTTTTTCTACAAATGCATCAATGTATCCAGGGTTATCAAAGAATTCAGCTACTATTTTGACTTCTGGAATTGCCCACCATTTACGCATCAATTTCATCACCTTTTCAACAGCTGAACCAGTTGATGCACTTGCGTAATGAGGGAATAAAGGAATTACAATTATTTGGTCGTAACTGGCCTTTTCCATATGGTCCAAAACAACATCCAAAGATGGGTTTTGATACCTCATAGCCAATTCAACAGTCACATTCTTACCTGAGAACTTCTCTTGTATTTTCTCTTTAAGGATTTTTCCGAAGGTGAGTAGGGGAGATTCCCCATCCCACATATCCCAAAGCTCCTTATAAATCTTTGCAGATTTTGGTGCTCTGAATGGAACAATTACGCCATTCACTAAGACGGTTCTTCCAACAGCGTTAATATCTATTACCCTGGGGTCATTTAGAAATTCAGTCAAATATTTCCTAACATCCATTGTTTTAGGACTGTCAGGAGTTCCAAGATTTACAAGAAGTACTCCAGTTTTTTTCACTTACAGCAATATTTAAATATGTAAGGCTCTGTCTCCAGTTGCTGCTAAAGCAGCTTCTTTAGTTGCTTCTGTGTAAGTTGGGTGAGGATGACAAATTCTCGCCATGTCCTCAGCAGTTGCTCTATATTCCATAGCTGTCACCGCCTCCATAATCATATCTGCCGCTCGCGCTGAACACATGTGAACTCCTAGCACTTCGTCCGTTTCAGCATCAGCTAATATTTTCACTAATCCCATCACATCCATAGATGCTCTCGCTCTACCTAATGCTTTAATTGGGAATGATCCAACTTTGTAATTTACACCAGCTTCTTTAAGTTCTTCTTCGGTTTTACCAACCGCAGCAACTTCAGGCCATGTATATACAACACCTGGAATCAGGTTATAGTTCAAATGAGGTTTTTCTCCAGCCATTAACTCGGCAACAAATACACCTTCTTCTTCTGCTTTATGAGCTAACATCATTCCTCTAACAACATCACCAATGGCATAAATGCCAGGAACATTGGTTTCTAAATTGTCATTCACATCAATCATTCCTCTTTCTCCCATCTTCACACCTGCATTCTCTAATCCAAGACCGTCAGTAAATGGTTTTCTTCCAACTGCAACTAAACAGTAGTCTCCTTCAAATTTAACTTCTTCTCCTTTTTTATTCAATGCTGTAACGATAACACCTTTACCAGTATTCTTAACATTTTGAACGCGGTGTCCAAAGTTGAATTTGAAACCTTCTTTCTTAAGAACTTTCGTCAATTCTTTAGTTACTGAAGAATCCATTGAAGAAATAATTCTGTCTGCAAACTCAACAACATTAACCTTTGCTCCAAGTCTTGCGTGAACAGAACCTAATTCTAATCCGATAACACCACCACCAATAACGATAAGGTTTTTAGCAACCTTATCAAGGTTTAGCATTTCAGTAGATGTAACTATCCTGTCTTTATCTGGTTCCATTCCTGGAAAATAATTCGGCTTAGAACCTGTTGCTATAATTGTATTCTTTGTTGTGAGGATTGTCTCCTTACCGTCAGCGTCTGTCACTTTAATGTTGTTTTTGTCAACAAAAGATCCAACACCAGTATGAACTTCAACTTTGTTTTTGTCCATTAAGTATTGAACGCCATCACAAGTTTGAGAAACAACACTGTTTTTACGTGCAATCATTTGCTTCATGTTCACCTTAACAGATGATACATCAATCCCAT
>JBLFXO010000402.1:0-3055 GCA_047609865.1 Arenicella sp. | reverse complement strand
GCCACAACTGATGGTCAAGCTTTGGCAGTTGATGGTTCAAATGGAGTGCCGTTGATTATTCCAAATCAAAGTGCGTTAGTCACTCCAACGATTGGATTGATATTCGAATTTTAAGAAAAAAAATCCCGATTCAGTTAAACCAAATCGGGATTGAAATTTTTAATACCTTGAATTAATCTAAATGATAAATCTCTCTGATATTTTCAAGGACTTCTTTGAAATTGATTTCCAAATCAATTAATTTTCCGGTCTCTAAATCAAAAACCCAACCGTGAACGATTAAGCCCTTATCTCTCATAGCTTTTTGAACTACGGCTGTCTTTATTAAGTTAACACATTGTTCTTGAACGTTTAATTCAACCAATCTCTTATATCTAGCGTGCTCATCTGAAATAGCATTCAGCTCGTTTTTATGAGTTCTATAAACATCTCTAATGTTTCTTAACCAGGGGTTTAGTAATCCTAAATCCGCAGATTGCATAGCAGCTTTAACACCACCGCAACCATAATGTCCGCAAATAATTGCGTGTTTTACTCCTAAATGGTCAACGGCGTACTCTATAACAGACATGGCATTTAAATCTGTGCCAACAACCATGTTCGCGACATTTCTGTGAACGAAGACATCACCTGGCTCAACACCCATCAATTCTTCGGCAGTCACTCTTGAGTCAGCGCATCCAATATATAGTAAATCAGGATCTTGTCCTTTGGCTAAATTTGTAAAATAATCCGCATCCAACTCTAATTTTGATTGAATCCACTCTTCATTTTTTTCAAATACTTTTGCTAGTTTCATATTTAATTTTTTCGATTATAATTTTCAGTTGTTAATGTATCAAGAACAATTCAAAAAAATTAATTCTTCCAGCCGTGAATTATTTCGAGCTGCTCATTAATATATTTTTCAAAATGTTCGTTCTCAAAAGATGACAATACTTCTCCAATGAAAGCTCTCACTAATAGTTTTCTTGCGTTGTCCTTTGAAATCCCTCTTGCCTGTAAATAGAAGATGGCATCATCATCAAGTTGTCCTGTTGTTGATCCGTGAGAACATTTAACGTCATCCGCATAAATCTCTAACTCTGGTTTCGAGTTGATTTTTGAATGATCTGACAATAAGATATTTCCGTTTTTTTGATATGCGTTTATTTTCTGTGCATCTTTCTGAACAACAACTCTCCCGTTAAAAGTGCCAGTTGATTTACCTCCAAGAACATACTTGTAATCTTCATCACTCATACAGTTAGAAACCTGATGGTCTACAAAAGTATGGTTGTCAACTACTTCATTGTCTTTAGTAACAATGGCACCATTCATGAAAGTCTCGCAGTTTTGACCGGCAACAGCAATGTTGATGTTGTTTCTTACCAATGCTCCACTCAAGGTAACAGTATTGATCTTAAAAACTGAGTTAGCTTCCTGATGAACTTGTTCAGTTGATATCAAAGAGTTTGATTCATGCTCTAATTGAGCTTTGTTTATTTTTAAATGTGCATTTTCAGAAACATAAGCTTCAGTCACATGATTCGTAAATGAATTCGTACTGTCTTTATGAATGAAGGTCTGAATTATTTGACTTTGGGAAGATTTCCCTGCTTCAATAAAAAGTCTTGTGTTCGAAATGATGTTTTCTCCCTTGCTCACATAAATGATTTGCAATGGTCCTTGGTTAACCTTATTTGCTCCAATTTTGATTGATATAACTTTCTCAAAAAAGGCTGAATTCATAGATGCAAAAACATCTTTTTTGTTCAAGCTTTTATCAAAGTATGCCTCTTCTGCCATTCTATCAGAACCTAAGAAGTCAATTAGGAAATCTAGTTTTGAGTATTGGCTCAAGTCTTCTCGAATGAATCCATTTACCACAACTAAGTAGTCGTTTGAAATGATGTGCTTAGTAAGATTCAGTCTATCCGGGTCAGGGGATTTAGAAAGTTCTAGTTTCGTAAGTTTTCCTAAACGAGTGTACTTCCAGTATTCATCCCTTGTTGTTGGGAAGTCAAGTTCTCCTAGCCTTTCAGCTGCCAATTGTTGAAATTCAGCGCGAGAAACGTCTAGGTTTGTAACGAAATCGTTGAGTTTATTTGATGCTATTTTGTTTGCCATGTGGCTCATTAATTTTTTTGTCAGAAGTCAATCAGTCAAAAGTCATTAGAGATGTTTCTCTAAAGAGCTTATGAATGAATTGATCATTTTATTTTCTTCTATAATTAGTTCAATTGTATTGTCAAATTTCTTTTGGTCAATAAATTGTAATTCAAACGCAATGGTCATTTGCGTATCAATTTCCAAAAGTGAACCTCGAGCTATTCTCAAAAATTGAATAAAGCTTTTAGTCGAATTTCTGCCATAGCTTTCTGCCATATTCGAAGGAACTGAAACGGCTACTCTTTTTAATTGGCTTTGCAAAGCATAGATTTCATCTTTCGGTAGAAGCTTACAAATGGAATAAATCTCTTTGACCAAATCTATACCTTTACGCCAAATCTTCAAATCTCTATGTGAATTTATTTTTTCCAAATCTCTTGACTATTGTCTCTTTATTATGACTTTGCGTCAGTATTCAACCAATCATAGCCCTTTTCTTCAAGCTCTAACGCTAAAGATTTGTCTCCTGTTTTAACGATTTTTCCATCAGCTAAAACGTGTACAAAGTCTGGAATGATGTAATCTAAAAGTCTTTGGTAGTGAGTGATCAATATCACAGCGTTATTCTCGTTTTTCAACTTGTTAACTCCTGCCGCAACAATTCTCAAAGCATCAATATCTAATCCAGAATCAGTTTCATCAAGGATAGCCACTTTAGGCTCTAACATGGCCATTTGAAAGATCTCATTCCTCTTCTTTTCTCCACCTGAAAATCCTTCATTCACCGCACGAGATGCAAGCTTAGGATCCAAATCAACTAATGCTGACTTTTCTCTAACCATTGCCATGAAATCTTTGGCTGTAACTTTTTCTTCTCCTCGATATTCTTTGATTTCATTCAAAGCTGTTCTCAAAAAGTTGATGTTTGAAACGCCCGGAATCTCAACTGGATACTGAAATGCTA
>JBLFXO010000401.1:0-3075 GCA_047609865.1 Arenicella sp. | reverse complement strand
CTACTTTCAAAAAAGAGAGCTCATTTAGAACATGGTTATATAGAATCGTGTTTAACGAGTTCTTACAAACTAAGCGGAAAGCGAAAGAAGAAGCCTTTCCTAGTTTTGAAGAACATGACAGACAATTGAATGCAGTTCCTGATCCCTCTCTCACTCCAGCAGAAGAATTAGAACTTAAGGATTACACAAAAGAAATAAAGTTCAGATGTACATCCGCCATGCTCATTTGTCTTGATCGAGATCAGAGACTTATTTATTTATTGGGTGACTCATTTGGGATTGACCATAATGTCGGGGCAGAAATTCTCAATATCACTCCCCAAAATTTCAGAGTGAAACTGAGTAGAGCTAGAAAGGAACTTCATAATTACATGAACTTTCGTTGTGGTCTCGTAAATAAATCCAACCCGTGTAGGTGCGTTAAAAAAGCCAAGAGTGCGCTAAAAATGGGAGCAATTAGCCCAGACAACCTAATCCTAAAACCATCATATACAAAGAGCATTGGTGATTTCGTTTCAAGTAATCAAGAACAGATGACTGAAGTCCTAGATAAAAAATATAGGGAGGTTTTTAGAGATCATCCAGGCAAATCTGATTTTAAAGCTCAAACGGTAATCAGTAAGATTGTAAATGATAAAACGATCAAAAATTTATTTAACATATAGCTCTATAGGAGCATATTTATTGACTAAAAGCCACTTCTTGTGGTTTTTTTTATGTCGTTTTTGTAACACCTCCTTTTTTAATGCATCCAACCCTATAAGCAAAGCAAAGAAGCTTTGTTCACAAAACATTAACAATGAAAATCAGAACAGAAATTAAAATAGAAAAGAATCCAAAAGCGACTTGGGAAATAATTGGAAATCAATTTGGAGATATCGCAAAATGGGCTAGCTTTTTCAAATCATCAAAAGCGACCGGAGAAAACAAATTTGAAGGAATTAATTTTTCTGCTCGAGATTCTGTGATTCAAGGCGAAGAAAACACGCACTCATTATATATTTTCGATTCACAGAATTATATATTGGCCTACACAGTGACAGCAGGCGCTCCTCCATTTGCTGATTTGGTAAAGGCTCAATGGGCACTTGAAAGCTCTGACGAAAATTCATGCACAGCATCCATTGAAGTTAACGTTGACTTAAAAGACATGGTGCCCGAAGAAAAGGCAACCGAGGTGACCATGTGGTTAACTAAGTCAGGTAACGAGATGTTAGAAGAACTAAAATATTACACAGAAACAGGAAACTTACACCAAAGAAAGCTAAATCAGTAATAGTAAAATCTAATCAAAATGAAAAAAGAAATCTCAGCAGCATTCCCTTTCGAATCAAAATTCTTAGCTGTAAAAGGAAGTAATATCCATTACATTGATGAAGGTGAAGGAGACCCTATCCTTTTCCTGCACGGTAACCCTACTTCTAATTATTTATGGAGAAATATTATTCCATACTTAACTTCTAAAGGCAGATGTATTGCTCCAGACCTTATTGGAATGGGAAAATCAGGTAAGCCAGATATTAATTATGGATTCAACGATACATATGCTTACCTAGAAGAATTCATTGAACAAATGGGATTGAAGAATGTCACTCTTGTTTTGCATGATTGGGGATCTGGAATGGGATTTCATTATGCCAACTTGCATAGAGACAATATCAAAGCGATAGCAATGATGGAAGCCATGTATGACGCTCCAACAACATTTGACATGCCTAGATCAATTCGGATTGCGCTTAAAATGATGAGAAATCCGTTTTTCGGACCTTTATTAGTGAAGCGAGCTAACATCTTCATTAAGAAAATGTTGCCAGACATGATTCTTAGAGATTTGACAAAAGAAGAACAAGCTTATTACGCCGAACCATATCAAACCGCTAAGAGTAGAATCCCTTTACTAGAATGGCCAAAAGCTGTTCCCTTTGATGGAGGAAAACCGGCAGATGTTGCCATAGCCGTTGCCTCTTGGGCAAAATGGCTTGGAGAAACTGACATTCCTAAACTCCTTTTTTATGTCACCCCTGGTGTCGCAATCAAAGAAAAGGACATGGTAATTATCAAAGAACGACTAAGTAATTTGGAGATAGTGCATCTGGGAGAAGGTCTTCATTTCATTCAAGAAGATTATCCTCACGAAATCGGAGAAGGTATCTCGGAATGGTATAGTAATTTAAAGGAGTAACTCAAGCGAAAGATTAGTTCTGTGTGATTGCTATCGTTTGAGTAAATATAGGCATTTTTAGATGCCGCCGCTAGTGCTCTGGCCGTCCCGATAGCTATCGGGAGTGATGGCAGCCCAGGATTTTGTACAAGTAATTGGCAGCTTTTGGTGTGGCCAAGGGCGGGGGGTAAGCTCTACTTAATCAGTTATGTGCAGTTTTATCTAAAAAAAACTTCCCTATCCCAACCAATCTTTAGTTTTATACGTAATTTAAGCTACAATGAGTTTAAGACAATTAGCAGCTTCAATATTTACAATGGCCTTATTAACCTCTTGCTGTAAAGAAGAGATACAACCAACTGAATTACCTGCAATTACGACTTCCGGAATAGGAATGTTCGCGTGCAGAATAAACGGCGAAATTTTTGTTCGTTCAGATTGTGGGCCATATATACAACAATTCAGTCCGCACTACTATAGTAGCGGATCTAACGCAGGACTTTTCCGAATACTGGTTTATAATGACCATCATTTTGATGAAGAATTATCGATTGATCTTAGAATACGTGATTATTATGGAGATTTAGGAGTTGTTGATATAACTTCTGAGTGGGACATCAGGCCTATTTATGATTTACCTCTTGATACGCTACAACCAAATTATGTTGAATTCCTAAGATTTGATACCATTGAAAAAGTGGCTTCAGGAACATTTGAATTCACTTGTGTCAATCCTCAAGATAGTCTGGAGATATGGGAAATAACTGAAGGTAGATTTGATATGTCAAATATGCGATTAAATCAGTAATTGTACATAACTTTAAGTAATACAAACCTAATCCAATGAGCTTCCTAAATGCCGAATGGAGAAAATTGGCTATAGCCAACTATGAAGTTGATCCAAAAGTCTTGGA
>JBLFXO010000400.1:0-3083 GCA_047609865.1 Arenicella sp. | reverse complement strand
CCAGCGGCAATATCAACAATCATTTTAGGAATGAAGAAGGGATTATATCTCGGAGTACCATCTCCAGCAAAAAAGTTTTCAGATTCGTCTTGGAAAGATTTTAATCCTCCAATTCCAGAACCCCAAATAACCCCGGCACGGTCGAGGTTGATTTTTTCTAGATCAATCCCCGAGTCTACCATAGCTTCCGCTGCGGAAACCATGGCATACTGAGAAAATGGATCCATTTGTCTTGCTTTCTTTCTATCCAGATGATCTTGGACATTAAAGTTTTTAAGCTCGCAAGCAAACTGTGTTTTAAATTTAGAAGCGTCAAAAGATTGAATAGGCGCAGCACCACTTACACCATTAATTAATGAATTCCAATATTCATCAAGTGTATTTCCAATGGGAGTTAAAGCCCCCATACCAGTTACAACTACTCTTTTCAGTTCCATGAATAGACGTTAATTAAATTTAAAACTAATAATGTGAAAGTATATTACTTAGCGTTACCTTCAATGTATGACACAGCGTCTCCAACAGTTTGGATTTTTTCAGCTTGGTCATCTGGAATTGCAATATTGAATTCTTTTTCGAATTCCATAATCAATTCAACAGTATCCAAAGAATCTGCTCCTAAGTCATTCGTGAAGCTAGCTTCTGCAGTAACTTCATCTTCAGCTACTCCTAATTTGTCTACGATAATAGACATTACTCTTGATTTTACATCAGACATAATAATCTGTTTTAATGGTTTAATTCAGTGTGCAAAGAAAATACTTAAAAGTAGAAAATCAAAATTTACTCGAAATAAATTGCAATGTCGTCAAAAGGCTTTCTATGAATGTCGGGTACTTCGCAGTCATCAGCGGCATATCCAATTGGTAATAATAAGTAAGGTTTTTCATTTTCTGGCCGACCTAAAGCCTTGGCTATGAAGTTCATAGGGCTAGGCGTGTGAGTAAGCGTGCAAAGTCCGGCTTGGTGAATAGCAGTGATCAAAAAACCACATGCAATACCTACAGATTCATTCACATAATAATTTTGACTTTTGGATCCATCATCATCAAATCCATATGATTTCTTCATGACAATGATAATCCAAGGGGCAATATCAATGAACTCTTTCACCTCGTCAGTGCCCAGTGGCGCTAGATCCTTTAACCAACGCTCACTCATTCTACTTTCGTAATTTCTTTTTTCTTCCTCCTCAGCTAATTCTCTTAATTTACTTTTGAGATCGCTACTCCTAATAATGCAAAACGTCCACGGCTGCTTATGCGCGCCTGATGGAGCACTACTAGCTGTCATCACAATGTCTTCAATAATCTCTTTGGGAACATCTTTGTCTTGAAATTCTCTAACGGATCTTCTCTTATCCATAAAATGATAAAAATCTTTTGATCTCTTTACCATTTCTTCTTCGGAGAATTTTTCTTGTTTGTATGGTATAAATGGATGTTCTGTCGTTGACATTGTTATTAGTTTTAATGGAGGACAATAAAAGTAAGGTTTTATTTTGTCATTTTCAGAAGGATTCGATATACCTTTGGCTCATAATAATAGGGATGTCTAAAAAGATAAAAATAGCAATCTTGGCTTCTGGTGGCGGGAGTAACGCTGAAGAAATCGTTCAACATTTTGATCGGCAGAATGATATTAATATTGAATTAGTGATTTCTAATAATGCCGGTGCTTACGTCTTAAAGAGAGCAGAAAATCATGACATTCAATCTTGGGTGCACACAAAAGAAGACGTTTTAAATGGAGCTATTTTAAAGACCCTCGAAGAAAAGAATATTGATTTTATCGTTCTTGCAGGATACCTTAAAAAAATTGGAGATGATTTAATTGAATCTTTTCCAAACAAGATAATCAATGTACACCCCGCATTACTTCCCAAATTTGGAGGTAAAGGAATGTACGGAATGAATGTTCACAAAGCGGTTGTTGCTGCTGGAGAAAATGTCTCTGGCCCAACGATTCATTTTGTGAATGAAAATTATGATGAAGGAGCAATTATTGAACAACATGAAGTGAAAATTGAGAGAGAAGATTCTGCTGAGGACGTTCAAACCAAAGTACTAAAACTAGAACATGCTTATTTTGCGAAATGCATTGAGCGCATAATTAGAGAACAGTATGAAATTTAATTTGATTGAAATCGGAAAGGTCTTCATGATCCTTTTCGCAGTTATCGATATTGTCGGAAACATTCCGGTTATTATTAAGCTTAAAGAGAAGTCAGGTCAGATTCAGGCCTTAAAGGCATCTTTGGTTGCACTATTTATCATGTTGGTCTTTTTATTCGCAGGAGAAGGCTTACTTGGATTGTTAGGGGTAAATGTGAAAGCATTTGCAGTCGCAGGTTCTTTAGTGCTTTTCGCTCTTGCTTTCGAAATGATCTTCGGGGTTGAATTATTTAAGGATGATGCGACAACTTACAAAGTGGTTTCTATAGTACCATTAGCATTTCCTCTGATTGCTGGCGCTGGTTCCATGACCACCTTAATTTCTTTAACGGTTGATTACAACATCATGAACATAGCCATTGCTGTTTTCTTAAATATAATTGTTGTTTACATAGTGCTCAGACTAACAAAAAAGATAGAGAAATTTCTAGGAGAAGGTGGAATTGCAATTCTTCAAAAGGTGTTTGGCATAATTTTGCTAGCAATTGCTGTGAAGCTATTTGCCGACAACGCAAAAGAGTTGTTTGCATTTTCTGAAACGGCAGCTACTATAATTGAATAAGAAATATGAGAAAATTACTGTTTATCACATTTACATTTCTTGCTATTCAGTCAAATGCGCAAGTATTTAACTACGGTCATCAGCATTTGGTGTATAAAAATTTAATTGCAAACGGAATCTGTTTTATGAAAACAGGTGATTCTATCTTTGATGCCTCCATGGTTAAAAGTTTAGAAAAGTATTGGACTATCTCTGAGTGGTCAACTGTTGAACGATATAAACGTCCTCCGAAAGAGACAACAGCAATGTTTATTACGACTAAAACCAAGACCAAGAAACACGTAATGGATAGAAAGAACCAACATGTTCTGGTATTGCAACCGGCTGCTTTGTATAAAAAGGATAAG
>JBLFXO010000399.1:0-3095 GCA_047609865.1 Arenicella sp. | reverse complement strand
GGCTCCAGCAAAAGAAGTTTCACAGGCACCGGCAGTTAAGAAAGCAGCGCCTGCGAAAACTGAAATCCATGTTCCTGATGTTCCAATTTATGAAGGAGATGAGATTGAGGAGATGGGCAGAATGAGAAAACTAATTGCCGATCATATGGTAATGTCTGTTCAAACTTCACCACATGTAACTTCCTATGTTGAGGCAGACGTGACGAATCTCGTGATGTGGAGAAATAAAATTAAAAATTCATTCCTAGAGAAAGAAGGTGAAAAAATGACTTTCACCCCTATCTTCATGGAAGCGATAATAAAAGCTATTAAGGATTTCCCTGGTGTTAACGTCTCAGTGAGTGGTAATAATATCATTAAGAGGAAAAACATCAATTTAGGAATGGCAACTGCTCTTCCTTCTGGAAACTTAATCGTACCTGTAATTAAAAAAGCAGACACATTAAACTTAGTTGGTTTAGCGAAGAGCGTAAATGATCTTGCGAATAGAGCAAGAGCAAATAAATTAACCTCTGATGATATTTCTGGTGGAACATATACGGTAACAAATGTTGGAACTTTTGGCAACGTAATGGGAACTCCGATAATAAATCAGCCCCAAGTTGCAATATTAGCGCTTGGTGCAATCAGAAAAATCCCAGCTGTAATTGAAACTCCTCAGGGAGACACAATTGGCATCAGACATAAGATGTTTTTATCCCACTCATACGACCATAGAGTGGTTGATGGAGCCTTAGGTGGAATGTTCGTGAAAAGGGTAGCAGATTACCTTGAAGAATTCGACATGAATAGGGAGTTATAAACAATACTCGGTACAAAAGTTGAAAAGCCACTCGCCAAAACGAGTGGCTTTTCTTGTTTCCTTTGGTAATTGATTAAACTAATTGATTACCCTATCAAACCTATAATTAACATATTCCTTTGCCTGTTTGCATTTTCTGCAATGGCTCAGCCTACGAAAGAAGAACTTCGAGTACTTCTTAAAGACGCCAGTTTTGGAGATCAGTTTGAAACTGCGAATACGTTAATGGAAGACAAAGTCTACTCTGAAGCATTATTTGTTTGGGACTTCATGCTTGAAGAGAATCCAACAAATTCAAACTTGCTATATAAAGCAGGGATGTGTCATATTGGTTTGAATGATGAAAAAAGCGCTCTTCCATACTTCGATAAGGCTCAATATTCTGTAGTTAAGAATTACAACCCTTATTTATCTACTGAGACGAATGCACCAACAGAACTTTATTATTACCTAGCTAAAACATCTCATACGAATGGTAGAATAGATACCGCTTATGCTCAGTACAACTACTTCATGAAGAATGTTAAAAAGAAACATGAGAAGTATGACTTGGGAGTTCTAGGCTTAGCTCAGTGCGCAAAGGCTAGAGAATTAATTGCTGACCCGCAACCTTATTTGATTCGAAATATGGGCCCTATAATCAATACTGCCGCTCCTGAATATTCACCAATGATTACAATTGACGGTTCTGCGATTTTTTTTACATCAAAAAGGTTGAGAGCAGATAGTACGAATGAAAAGTATATTAATATTGAGAATGGAAAGCACTACGAAGATGTATATGTTAGTTATAGAGATAAAGATGGTAAATGGTCGACACCTCAATATTTAGCGTTCTGTGAGCCTAGAAAAAATAATGCTTCTATATCAGTTTCTCCTGATGGCCAGCAAGTTTTTGTTTATCAAGACATAAACGGAGGAGACATCTATTATTCAGAACTTTTAGACACAGCATTTAGTTCAGCCATTCCCTTCCCAGCTGAAGAGTTAAATACTGAAGCTTGGGAAACACACGCTACAATTAGTCCTGACGGAAATTATCTATACTTCGTTTCAGACAGAGAAGGGGGCCTTGGTGGTAGAGATATTTATCGCGTTAAAATCTTACCAGATGGAACTTGGAGTAAAGCATATAACCTTGGTGAACCAATCAATTCAGAGTTTGATGAAGACTCTCCTTTCTTAGGTGCGGATAACAGTACAATGTACTTTAGCTCGAATGGACCAAACAGTATGGGTGGCTTTGACATCTTTGTTAGTCAAATGGACGGAGATGAAAAATGGTCAAAACCAGAAAACATGGGTTATCCATTAAATTCATATGATGACGACATCTTTTACACCACGACAGCTGACGGTTTAACTGGATTCTATTCTTCAGATAAGTTAGACGGTCAAGGTGATAAAGACATTTACATTGTTGAAACGGAAAATTCGTATATAAAAAATGTAGCTATTTTCTCCGGATTCATCTTGACACAAGATAATGAGATGATTCCTAAAGGAATTACAATTCACGTTACTGATTTAACTGATGCTGATGCGACAAAGGTTTACCGTCCAAGACGAAGAGATGGTGGATATGTGCTGAACCTGAAGCCTTGTCACACATATCAAATAGAATACAAATTGGACAAGGAAAACATTTACGAGACAGAATTGTATGTGCCTTGTAATTCATCTTATCAAGAAATTAAGCATGAGCTCTTGTTGGATATGATAAATCTTGAAGCTACAGAACTTGTAAGCCTTCCTGCGAACAATCAAAGATGGGAATTTACAAATGCAGAATACATCCCGCAGCTTGAAGGAAAAGAAATCTCTATTCATGAAGATGATTCATTGATATATAAAGAATTTGTCAATAAATATGGGCAGTTCCCTTATAAAAAATTAGATCCTACAAAACCACATTTGTTCAAAATTGAGGAGGCCGATTTCACTTTTTGTGAAGAGCTAGTTTTGAATTTGGTGGACAGCTCTAATAACATCTTAGACACCTACACATTCACTGAAGATTGCGGAACTGGGGAAAACGTTGTCGAGTTTAGTGATATTTTAACTACTCCAATCTTCCAATATAATTTTGGCTATAACAAGGACAAGTTCAATACTAAAAATGAAGCTCTAAAATTATACGTAAGGGGAATAAAACAATTAATAGATGCTGATAAAGAGATAACTATACTGGTTTATTCTTCTGCTTCAAAGGTGCCTACAAGATCTTATAAGAACAACCAAGACTTGGCAAATAAAAGACAACAGAGTGGGAAATCTACACTTAAGAAAGTAT
>JBLFXO010000398.1:0-3129 GCA_047609865.1 Arenicella sp. | reverse complement strand
TTCATGACAAGCGTTCTGATTTAAAAGACAAAGACTCTCAAAGGGATATGGATAGGGCAATGAAGAGGTAACTGTCAATTATCAATGTGCAATTATCAATTTTCAATTAAAACTTTCCTGTGCCGCATATTTGCCGTGTTAGCGCTTCATGGTTGTTCTCGTTCTAATTCGGACCTAGATGAGAGTTCTCAAAATTGTTTGGATGAATGGAGAGTTCAATGGAGAATTAACAAAGAAGGTGAAAGGATTTTAGGAACTGTTCGAAGAACTTGTAAGGCGACAAATCTCAGTTGCGATTATAATTTTGATTTCAAATGTGATGTAATTGATATGTACCATGAATGGAAGGAGGATACTTTGATTAATGAATCAATTGTCAATAATGGAGAGATTATTCTAACGTCCATCAATGAATATGACTCAAATGGAAAGTTGATATAGTGCCATTCATATGCTCCATTGGACGGTCATGAATACTATCATCCTTCAGAGTTGCCGGATGCTGTTAAAGAAAAACTATTGAGCCAATAAAGAAGCCTTCTCGGATGTTCCGAAAGAGCCTTAAATTATAAGTAAGCATTCTTAATTATCGTATTCAAGACCTTTTCTTTCTTGTTCTGACAATGTCCAAGTATCAGTAACTGTTGTTTGTAACCATAAGTTCCCGGCTTTTCTCCATACTTGAACATTTACTCCGAAATGCTCTTTGAAATTCGATTCAAAGGTTGAAGTCTTTTGATGACCATCAATACTTAAGTAGCCTTTAGTATGTTTAATTCTAACGTCTTTCAAATAAAGTTCGTCATCAAACATTGATTTGTAAGAACTTGCCTCACCTTCGTTGTGCTCTTCTGCGAAGAATTCAATTTTTAAATGAGAGAATTTATCATTGAAAGCTTTCTTAATTTCTTTCAACTGCGTACTATCTGAAATGTGTAAGTTATTCATCTTGAGATTTTTCTTTCAAATTTACAGTGAAAGAAGTGCTCTTGAAATGTGGGATGTCAGATGTCCAAATGATTAATGTCAATTATTGTAAATGAGCAATTAACAATGTGCAATTTTCAATACCTAGAACTGAACACTTTCAAGTCAGAACACTTCGGCTCCGCTCAGTGTACTTCTCTAATAACTAATAACTCATCACTAATAACTCATAACTCATAACTCATCACTCACTCCCCACTCCTTCAAGTACTTTCCAAATCTTCTCGGCTGTAAAATCCCAACTGAAATGTTTAGCTCTTTCTGTTCCTTTGGAGATTAATTCTTGACGATACTTCTCTTCGTTGTCAATTATGGCAAGACCATCAGCAATGCTTCTTGCTGAGAAAGGGTCAATTAGTAATCCAGCATTTTCAACAACTTCTGGTAATGACGTTCTATCACCACAGATAACTGCAGTTTCTGCTTTCATGGCCTCCACTAACGGAATACCAAATCCTTCAAAATAAGAAGGGAATACGAGAGCTTTGGCCGCTCCAACTACTTCGGTCAATTTCTCAATTGGTAAATGGCCAGTGAAAATCACATCTGATTGATGTTTCATTTTGGAGAATGATTTTTCTAACTTCTTATCGTTCCACAATTTCTCGCCAACAATTACCAATTTAGTTTTTGATTTAGAAGCAGTTTTGTGAATATCAAAGGCTTCAAAAAGACGTTGAACATTCTTGCGTGCATGCAGAGCACCTACGAAAACAAAGTAGTCTTTACCACTTGTGATATCTGATTTTACCTTCGTTTTTTGCTCAATTGATAAGGGAACAAATAAATCACTGGCCCCATTGTGAGCAACAGTGACCTTTGATTCGGCAATACCATAAGTCTTGCAAATGTCTTCTTTAGAATAATTAGAGACGGTAATGATGTGCTTAGCTTTCTTTGCGAAGAGTGGAAAGTACTTTTTCAAATATCTCAATGCGCCTTTTGGCAAATCTTCAGGATAATGTTCAAAGTTGAGGTCATGAATAACACCAACTTGAGGAACATCAGTTTTTAATGATAAATATCCGTCAGGAGAAAAGAAGAGATCGATATTGTGTTTTTTCAGAGCTTTAGTTACCGAACGATTGAACCAAATCTTAAACAAAATTGGATGTCTTGCTTGTGGTTTGAGAACAATTGGAGTTACATTTTTCGCAAATACAAACTTCTCATCAAAGGGTCTGTCAAAAAAGAAAACAAACTCATGTTCAGGATGTTCTGTCACAATTCGCTTCACCACTTCAAAGGTAAACCAACCAAATCCTTCCATTTTTGAAGACAAAAGAAAACGGGTATTGATCGCAATTCGCATGAGGCCTAAAGATAGTTGAATATGCTAAATGTGAACTAACGAATTAAGGGAGAATTATTTTTAACTTCGCGGCTTGAATGAAAAATGCCATTAAGTACATATTGCAGAAACTGTTGGGTTATCAACGTTATCTTTTTGTGTTTGCAAAGCGTAAGATAAAAACGCTGAAAACTGACAAGAAAGAAGGTGATTTCTTTGCTTTTATGGATGCAATTGATGGCAAAGGAGATTTACTAGATGTTGGAGCCAACATAGGGATCATGTCTTATCATCTATCAAAACAATTTGCTGACAGAGCTGTTTTGGCGATTGAACCAATGCCATCAAATTTGACAGTTTTAATGAAGATTAAATCTCATTTTAAGTTAGACAATGTAGAGATTGTTCCGACCGCTGTTGGAGATAAGGATGGAGAATCTGTTGAAATGGTATTGCCTTTAAATGGTAAGGTGAAAATGCAAGGCTTAGCCCATGTTGTTCATGACTCAATTACCGAATGGAATGATGGAGAGAAATTCAGCATCACTTCTGAAACTTTAGATTCCATTTGTGAAGGCAGAACTATTGCTGGAATTAAAATGGACATAGAGAACTATGAGATTTTCGCTTTAAGAGGAGCTCAGAAGCTGATTGAAAGAGATAAACCAGTTGTTTACCTTGAGTTATGGGAGAATGAAAACCGTGATCAATGTTTCTCCTTCCTTGAAGGATTGGGGTATGCGGCATTCATCAATTCAGAAAAAGGTTTGATTCCGTTTGATCCACAATCCCACAAAAAGCAAAATTTTGTTTTCAAAATAGGGTGACATTCATCACCGCTTCAGAATAAA
>JBLFXO010000397.1:0-3129 GCA_047609865.1 Arenicella sp. | reverse complement strand
AGCATTCTATCACTTTCTAACCAAAATGCCGTTTCAATATTTTCAACTGGTAACGTATCATAATAGTTGGTGATATCGTTATTGGTAAATGCATTGCATTCGCCACCCGCTAACTGCAGTGGGGAATCAAAATTTTCAATGTTTTTTGACCCACCAAACATTAAATGCTCGAATAGATGTGCGAAACCAGTTCGGTCTTCACTTTCATCCCTAGCTCCTACATTATAAATGATATTAACAACTGCCATAGGGGTGGTCTCATCTTTATGAAAAATCACCTTTAGACCATTGTCTAATTGAAACTCATTAAACTCTATCATTAAAATTTATATTTATCTGAAGAAAGCTCTTTCCTCGCCTCTTCGAATTCATTTATTATTTCATTCACAATATCCCCAGCTGGCATCACTTTATCAATGATTCCTGCTATTTGGCCTATCTCAAGTTCTCCTTCAATAAGATCTCCTTCAAACATTCCTTTTTTTGCTCTACCTCTTCCGAGCAAAGCCCTAAGTTCATCATTTGAAGCTCCTTTTTCATAGGCAGTTTGAACTTGATTAAAGAAATTATTTTTGATTAATCTCACTGGTGTCAGCTCCTTTAAGGTAAGTTTCGTTCCGCCATCACCAGTGTTTAGGATCGTTTCTTTAAACGCTTGATGGGCTGAGGATTCAGGGCTCGCTACAAATCTTGATCCTATTTGAACAGCATCCGCTCCTAGCGCCATTGCCGCCAACATTCCCCTACCATTTCCTATCCCACCAGCAGCAATTAATGGTATCCTAAGTTTACTTTTCACAATCGGAATTAACGTCATTGTTGTTGTTTCATCAATTCCATTGTGTCCACCAGCTTCGAATCCTTCGGCAACTACGGCATCTACCCCGGCATCTTCTGATTTCAAAGCGAATTTTAAAGAAGAAACGACATGAACTACTTTCACACCCTCTTTCTTTAAGGTTTCTGTCCAAGTTTTTGGATTTCCAGCAGAAGTAAAAACTATCGGCACTTTGTGTTTAAGAACAGTCTCAATATGGCGATCAATATCAGGATAAATCATAGGCAGATTTACCGCAAATGGTCTATCTGTTGCCGCTTTACATTTTGTGATCTGAACATCTAAAACATCAGGATACATTGAACCTGAACCAATTACCCCTAAACCTCCTGAATTACTGACTGCAGAAGCCAATTCCCATCCCGAACACCAAATCATTCCTGCCTGAATAAGCGGGTATTTAATGTCTAATAATTTCGTTATTCTGTTTTGTTTCATGAAGCCATTAAAGATAGTAACATTTTAAGTAAAATGCACAAAATTATTACGGCTCGCTTTTTTTTCGTAATTTAGTGCTTTGCACACTGAAATTGGCAGGTTTTGCCCCACAACGATTGAAGATGAAAAAATTTATTGCCTTACTATTTATTGTTAGTTTATCGCTTGGTGCCAATGCTCAGAGATATAACTTAGGATTTGGTTTTAGAGGCGGAGTTACTAATTTCTTAGGAGATATTGGTGGCGGAGATGTTGCGAGAAACTTTGTATACAATATGGAATTGAAAGATACTCGTTGGTCAACGGGAGCTTTTGTAAGATATCGTTTTCACCCATTATTCGCTGTGCAAGGCTCATTCACATATGCTAGAATTCAAGGGATGGATTCTAATTCAGACAACAGAGCGAGAAGAGGAAGAAACTTGAACTTCACTAATGACATGTTTGATTTGAGTGCGAAATTTGAATACTACCCTCAAATATTATCTATCTCAGATGTTGGATTTAGAGGGAGATACCAAACAGATTTTCAAACTTATTTCTTTGCAGGAGTGGGTGGTTTACTGCATAACCCAAAGGGTCAAATTGGCGGAAGTGGTCAAAAATATAAGCTACGCCCTTTAATGACTGAAGGTGTTAAGTATTCTCCAGTTGTATTTCAACTTCCTTTTGGTGGTGGATTTTATTTCACTCACAAAAGAAGACACAGAATTGGATTTGAATATTCTTGGAGTTGGACATTCACTGATTATTTAGATGACATTTCAAATCTTTATGTTGATCCAAGCGCAATGGGACCTGACCCTGCAGCATCACAATTGGCAAATCAATGGGTATCACAAACAAATGTTCCAGACGCGATTCAATACGGACCTGGTTCTCCTAGAGGAGATGTGACTGATCGTGACAACTACATGTTAATGACTGTTTCTTACAGTTACCTCATCAGAACGAAGAGTGGTTTTTATAGAAAGAACTATTCTTGGATGTACGGAAGAAAGAGAAGATTTGGTGGTACTAAAGCTAAGTTTTAGAAGTTAGCGAGTGTTTCAAACTTCCCTTTTAGGGCATTCTTAGAAAAGTTATCTATTGAATATTTCTTGATTCTTTGTCTTTCACTATCCTCAACTTTCTGGATAAGCGGAATCTCATGTTCAATTACAATTCCTAGCTCATCTTGAACTACCAACTGTGAGAAATCACCTAAGTTTGGACTAATTAAGACTTTTAAACCTGCAGATAAATACTCGGCGAACTTCACTGGAGACGCCACGAGATTAGTTTTGTTCTCGTCTCTTATTAAGATACCATAATCACCTATAGCAAGATAGTCAGCCACTTGAGCGTGATCTAACCACTCTCTTTTAACTTGGGTCGGGAATTTCTCTTGAAGATTATTGATCTCCTGACATTCTTGAGACAAGAACAAAACCTTAATGTTCTCTTCTTTCAGCTTATTTCCCAAAAGTCCATTCACTTTATCAAATGATTGCCATCCTGCTAAACTGCCCGAATAGACCAATATGATATCACTACTCTTCCATCCATATTTATGAAGAATAGTATCTCCATGATTGCTATCGTTAGAACGATCGCTTGATAAGGTACAAGGAATGATTATATGATTATCTCCTTTATAAGAATATGTATCTCGCCAGTATGTTACTAACTTTTCAGAAACTGCAATTTTGAAAATAGCTGTTTCCACTGCATTTTTTTCAGCTTGGATAATTGAAGCAACAATATTCTTATCAGGAATCATGGACGGAAACTCTTCCAACTCAGCCTTAACAGCACCTCTCCCATCATAAATAACGTTTTCATTCAAAGAGGATGCTAGTTCATAAGCCATA
>JBLFXO010000396.1:0-3148 GCA_047609865.1 Arenicella sp. | reverse complement strand
TGTTCACCAAACCTCACTTCTTTGAGTTCAAAATAATCTTGCTCACCTTTCTTTCCGAGAGCCACGATATATGCTAATTCATTTCTGGGCATCAATACAGAATCTTGAAATTCTCCGAAGGTAAAAGCATAATTCCCATCTTCTTTTTGATAAGCAGGAATGAAGATATTCGCAGATGGAACAACTAAGGTGAGATGGAGGGAATCCATTTCTTTAATCTTATTCTGGGCAACAACAAATCGCATTTTCTCCGCGTCCGGAAACTTTGCTAATCGATCAATATTTGCCCAACCCAATTTTTTCATTTCAAAGACATTCGCTAATTCAGGATCAATGTATCTCGCGTCCATTCCAAACAATAGCGAAGCTTTGGCTAGATCTATATTCATACGTAAGTTTTTTGTGTCATTAGTGTATCTTCCGTAAGGTGCGAGCTGATATGCCCGAACATTACTACTAGAAAACCAACGTTTTAAAACCAATGCTTGATCTTTGGTTAAACCAGCCTTTCTACCCAATTTAGGTTGATAAGAACTTCTCAGAAATTGCTCTTTTCCATTTTTAAAATAAACTGTGATCGTTTCTAACAATGAATCTTTCATGGTTTGATCAATTTTAGGCGTATACAATCTTGATCTGTTGCCACAACCTCCTCGGCGATAGTATGCCTCCACTCTTCTTTCTAACTCGTCATCAGTTTGACTTATTGCTTGTGGTTCTATCCATTTTACACCATCACCCTCATCTACTCCCTGATAATAACTATACCCTTCCTCAAAGCCCACTGGCATTGATAAAGTCATTGTCTTATTATTCGCTAAAAAAACTTCTTTTCCATTGCTTGTAGCCGTCACTTCAACCATTCCTTTAGATTGTAGAGTTTTACCATCTGAGGTAACCGTATGCAATGAAGAAAGAATAATATCAGCAGGTTCAATTGCTTCTTTCACTTGGATTCTAATTCGTGAAGTCACTTCATTACCTTCTTTGTCCACAAAACTATTTTCTGCGAATTCAATTTTTGTTCCTTGAGGAGCGATAATTGATATCTTTTCTTGTGGATTGATGAAAGTCACATCTAGTTTGAGGTATTCATAACCTAACTCTAAAGGAAGACGTTGTGCATCTGCCCTACTCTCAGATGTGACGTATTCAACTCGAATGTCATTCTGAGAAAATACTGGATAAGCGAAAAGGATAAAGTTTAAAAGAAAGAAGCTTTTCATTGTTCAATTTTTTGATTCACTTCTTTATGTTTGAATCAAAAAAAAGGTAACTATTGGGCATAAAAAAACCTCAGATCTCCCGAACTGAGGTTTTTAGAATTTATATTTTCTAAGCAAAAAACTGCTTCTCTTCTCTTACCATTTTTCTAAGTAAGACAGATGGTCTATAGCGATCATCTCCATATTCTTCATGTAAGTGCTCTAATTGTTTTAGAACATTATTGAGACCAAGCTCATTCGCCCAAGTCAATAATCCTTTAGGATAATTAACTCCTTTGGTCATTGCTAAATCAACATCTTCAGGGGAAGCGATATTTAAGAAAACTGCGTCTACCGCCTCATTGATTAACATCACCAAGATTCTGTTCAGAATTTCCTTTCCTTCTTCTTCATTTTCAACTGGAGCGGGAGCTTCTGCACCTTCTGCATAACTGAAATATCCTCTACCTGATTTTCTTCCGAACCATCCAGCTTCTGAATGTCTCTTTTGTGTAAAAGAAGGTCTATATCTAGGGTCGTAATAGAAAGCCGCAAATACTGTTTCAGTAACTGTATAATTGATGTCATTCCCTATGTAATCCATTAAAGTAAAAGGACCCATTCTGAAACCACCTAATTCAGTCATTGCCCAATCAATAGTTGCAAAATCTGCAACACCTTCTTCATAGATCTTTAAAGCTTCGCCATAAAATGGACGAGCTACTCTGTTTACAATAAAGCCAGGAGTATCCTTAGCTAAAACTGTTACCTTCTTCCAAGAATCCACCAAATCTCTGGAAGTTTTAGTCGTTGCATCAGAAGTTTGAACTGCAGGTATAATCTCTACTAAAGGCATTAGAGGCGCCGGATTAAAGAAATGAATTCCGATTACCCGTTCTGAGTTTTCAACCGCCGCAGCAATAGAAGCCACAGACAAAGAAGAAGTGTTTGTTGCCAAGATACAATCGTTTCCAACTATGCCTTCAATCGTCTTAAATACTTTTTGTTTGATTTCTAGGTTCTCAATGATTGCTTCAATAACCAATCCTGATCCAGCGAAGTCATTCATATCAGTCGAATAAGAGATTCTGCTTTGAATCGCTTGAGCAACGTCACTGCCAAATTTCCCCTTCTCAACCAAGCGCGCCATGATCTTAGCCAATTTTGCTTTCGCTTTATCTAAGGCCTCTTGATTTGTATCGGCCAAAACAACATTGTGTCCTGATTGAGCCGCAACTTGCGCGATTCCTGACCCCATTGATCCAGCTCCTAGGATGCTTACTTTTATCATATAATAGTTATTGGTGGATTAGTTATTGGTTTTATGTTGATAGGCCCAAAAGTAATTATTTCTTTACTGCAGATTTCTGTTTTTGTAAAAAGTTAATGTAGCCGTTCAATAGTTTTAAGGTTGGCTCATAAGATGTGATTAATTCATCAAAAAGCTTTTGGTTTATAAATCCTGAATCCAAAGCAACAAACAAATGATCTTTAGTTTCACTCAAAGAGCCACGGGCAATTCTACAAAACTGAATATTCTCTTGAATAGTGAAACCTTCCATGACCTTCAGCTATGTTCGCACTAACAGACCTACTTGATCTCAAGATTTGATCTTTCAATCTAAATTTTTCGTCCGCAGGAAATGTATCAACTAAATCTTTTATTTTATTCCTAAAAGAACGAGCCTCTTTCCAAGCATTGAGTTCAGTAAAATCGTTCATAACCAATAACCAATTAACTATTTTCTAATCAACTATTAACTAGTTCCCCTTAAACTCTGGTTTTCTTTTTTCTAAAAATGCAGCTACGCCTTCATTGTAATCATGCGTATTGCCTGCCATTGTTTGTAATTCTTCTTCGACTTTGAGTTGTGTTGCCAAATCAGATATCATAGAAAGGTTCAAAGCTCTCTTTGTTAATCCAATTCCTTTTGTTGGCATAA
>JBLFXO010000395.1:0-3161 GCA_047609865.1 Arenicella sp. | reverse complement strand
TCATTTATAGGAGCTCCGGACAACAATATAATCTGACTATCTTCTAGACATTCTATTGCAATAGATGTACCATCATTATTGAAATGAACCATTTTCTTTCCTGAAACATCTGAAATATCATTCACTTTAGTTGTTCCTTCAAGTTGATAAATTAGCGCATTATAGTTTTCAGGAATCGGAATTGTCACCTTCCCTCCTTTTTTTAACACCATACGCAAGATTAAAACATCACTGTATGGATTGATTGGACCTTTTTTCTCAAATACTTCACCCGCTACAACTGATAAAATTGACTTCCCATCATCTAAAGTGACTTCTGGGGTATCTTCTTTCGAGACTGGTTGGTAATCAGAATCTTCCATTTTATATTTTGCTGGGGCGTTAATCCAAAATTGGATGAGTTCAAAAACGCCACCCTTTTCAGCTAATTCTTTAGCAGGCCTCTCAGAATGTACAATTCCAGAGCCTGAATTCATCCACTGAGTTCCTCCTTTATAAACAACTTCTGAAATTCCGTTTGAATCTCTATGATGAACACCTCCATTAAATATGAAAGTTACCGGAGAAAAACCTCGGTGAGGATGAGGGCCTACACCTACATCTGACTGTTTTTTGCCACCTTTTATGTCATCCTTCCAATGATGAATAAGTAGAAATGGATCTATTTGATTAACTCCTTTGAATGGAAGTGCTTGATCTAAGATCGTTCCTCCCATATTGATTTTAAATGCCGGCACAATTTGTTTGATCGTTCTCATAAAGCTCGAATTTTAATCTAAGTTACAAATAATAGATGTTTAAACATATTGTTTTGATAAAAAAGAAAGTCCTTTCTACTCTAGAATTATAATCTTATTCAATTTGTAGATATAAAACCCCATGCTAAAGACTGCTATCACCGAAAAAGTGTGCCACAAAAAATGTGTTCCTTGTGGGAGGATATCAGAAAGATAGTTCTCTGAAGGATAGTCTAGAATTCTAAAAAGCAAAGCCAATCCTAATGAACCAACACTTATTAGCACGAATTTAAGATCTCTGAATTTCGTTTTCTTTAGAATTATAATGATCGGAACAAAGTAAGAAGCCCCAACAAATAAATATCCAATGTTTGGCCCCATCTCTCTTAGAGCTTCTAATTGAGTGAAAAAGAAAACGGCTAACAAACCAGCGACATAGAAAATTAAGACAAGCCCTACTCCTTTATAAACCCTATCTGTCAATCTGTACCAGAGATATGATGAAAGAATGATTGACATTGCTGACGCTGGTAAGAAATCCATATATAAAAAGACAGAACTACTTCTGAATGCATGATAAAGTGTAGAACCTAAACCATTCATAAATAGGAAAGGAAGTAAAGAAAGAATAATAATGTTTTGTTTGTATTCCCCTTTAAGTTTCACCAACCAAAAGATAATTGGCACAAAAAAAAGCAATGAAGAAAATGCATTCCAAGGTTCTCTTACCAAATGGTCAGCATGAAATTCATTATAGAATGGTCCTCCATCTACAATAAACTCCTCTCTTATTTTTATTCCCAAACTGTCTAGCACAAATTCTTAAATTGTAATCTTATTGATATTTAAAATTAGCATATTTAATCGTGGAATTTGAATTTAAAGGAACATTGGGCTTTAGCTCAAACGATTCGTTGGGCTGGAATTTTAGGATAATCGTTCCAGACGACATAATGGATCATTTCAAGAAGACAGACAAGCGAATCATTTGTACCATCAATGATTCTACTCAATTGCATTGTGCACTCATGTCCAATGGAGACGGGACGTTTTACATCATGACCAATAATGATTTTAGGAAAATAAACAAATTGAATGAAGGTGATGAATTGAGTGTTCGATTAGAAAAGGACAATACTAAATATGGGATGTATGTACCTGACTTTTTTGAAGAATTATGCTTTCAAGATCCCAAAGCAGACAGGCTTTTCCATGCCTTGTCAGCAGGAAAGCAACGCACATTGTTGCATATTGCATCTAAGCTTAAAAGTGAGGAAAAACAATTAGAAAAAGCATTAATCATTTTTGACTACATCAAATCTGTCAATGGAAATATTGATTTTAAAGATCTCAACAAAGCTTTTAAAACTAGTAGATTTAAAAAATAATTTTAGTATACTCTGATCTCAGCTCTTCTATTCAGAGCATCATTGTCTTGAGAAATAAGACCTGCTTCACCATAAGCGTTAACTATGAAACGGTTTTTAGAGATTCCCTTTTTAATAAAGTACTGAACAACCCAGTCACCTCTTTTACTAGAAAGAACAAGGTTGTATTCATCTGAATTCTTTGCATCTGCATAAGCATTAACTTCAATTTTAAGAGAAGGGTCAGCTTTAAGTTCTTTGTACAATTTAGAGAGTTTCTTCACGTCAGCATTCTTAGCATTACTCTTGTTAGAATCAAAGTATACCGTGACAATGTCATGCTCAGTTTGAATTGCAAACTCTAAAGAATCTTCTCCGACATGAGTCAAATTACTTTCTGTTTCGAAGCCGAGTGGTTTATATATGAAATAATCATTTTGTCCTCTACTCAGTTGAGCGATCTTCTTACCGTCTCTATCAAAAATGTAAAGTCTAAAATCCTCTAAACGCATATCGTCAACTTCCTCAGAGACCTTGAAAAGTAAATTATGCTCTAATGGTAGGTTCCTGAATCTGAAATTACCATTCTTATCTGTTTTAGTCTCTTCTAGTAAGAAACCATCTTCAGAAAATGCCTGAATTTCCAAACCTTCACCAAATTCATTGCTTAAGTTTTTATATTCAAAGTATCCTGAAATAGTTTGTGTCTCTAACTCAAACATATCTTCATCCTCCCCAATCACAGATAAGCTATTAGCATAAGTAGGTTTCAACTTTCTATAATTAAAGCTTCCTGATTCACTCCCCTTTAACTGCGCAACGACATTCCCTTTTTGATCAAATATTAAAAGAATCAAATCATCTGAATTTTCCGGAACCTTCAATAGATAGTTCTCCTTCATATCTAACTTGGTAAAATCAAAATTACCATGTTGATCAGTGAAAGTTGTGAACTTCATGTTGCCATCTTCATCTTCTAAAAGAACTTTAAGTTGGTTAGGGTACTCACCGGGAATCTTCTCGTAAATAAATTGCCCTGATAGATGACCTTGGTTAA
>JBLFXO010000394.1:0-3163 GCA_047609865.1 Arenicella sp. | reverse complement strand
TATACACATTTCCCAAATGGCTCAAATGGATGTATCCTGGAGCCATTTGGGAATTTTCTCATCACAAGAAGAAGACCATCTATCTCACATTTGATGACGGTCCGAACGAAGACATTACCCATTACATTCTTAATTTATTAGCAAAGTATGATGCCAAGGGCACTTTCTTTTGCTTGGGTGAAAATGTCAAAATGTATCCTGATCTCTATAAAGTAATCACTCAAAAAGGGCATACCATTGGAAATCATAGTATGACGCACCCTAACGGATGGTGGACTGCTAACAAGAAATACTTGGCAGATGTAGATGCAGCCACTGAATTTATTGATTCAAAACTATTCAGACCACCATACGGCAAAGTCAGCATTCCTCAATACAAAGCTCTCAGGAAGGTGGGCTATCATGTTATTTTCTGGTCAGTGGTCTCCTATGACTTTGATCCTGCATTGAGAAAAAAAGATTTGATTAAAAAAATGAAAAAGTTAACGCACCCAGGAGCCGTCTTCGTTTTTCATGATAATCCAAAAGCAGTACCAGTTCTAAAAAACGAACTTCCTAAATTGATGGAATTTTGGAAAGACGAAGGTTATATTTTTGAATGCATCCCGCCAAAGTGAGTAAACAAAAATTGATAACTTTGATTTGAAATTTTGAATGAATGAATACCATTAGTAACTGTCCGATTTGTAATAGTGAAAAGCAATCTACTTTTTTAAAGAGCATTGATTACAATTTCACGAAAGAACCGTTTACAATTGTTGAATGCGGAGATTGCTCATTCAGGTTTACTTCTCCTATCCCTTCTGAGGATAAAATTGGTGAGTACTACAAAGCAGATAATTACATCTCTCATACTTCATCCAAAAAAGGACTTTTTGAAAAGCTATATCATAGAGTAAGAAAACATACCATTAAAAAGAAATTCAAGTTAGTTAAGAAACATGCGAATGTGGAGAGCTTGCTTGATGTGGGATGTGGAACAGGTGATTTTTTAGGATATGTTAAACAACAATCTTGGAAAACAAAAGGCCTTGAGCCAAGTGAAGATGCTAGGAAAATAGCTATTGAGAGAAACAAAGTTGAGGTTGAATCAACTTCAGAATTATCCAATCAAGAGTCAGACAGTTTTGGTGCTATTTCAATGTGGCATGTTTTAGAACATGTTTATCAATTAAATAATGACTTTGCTCAGTTCAAAAGAATCTTAAAACCTGATGGTAGCTTTTTTATAGCTGTGCCCAACTGTGCTTCACATGATGCCGCACATTACAAAGAAGAGTGGGCTGCTTATGATTTACCGATTCATCTTTATCACTTCAGACCGCAGGACATTGAAAAACTAGCGGATAAATATGACATGAAAGTGGTTGAGATTTTACCTATGAAATTTGACAGTTACTATGTAAGCATGTTGAGTGAAAAGTATAAGTCCAAAAAAGAAAAACTTTCAATCGGATTAATGATTAAAGGCTTTTGGAGAGGTTTTATTTCAAATATCAAGGCAGATAAACGAAGCTATTCGAGTCAAATTTATGTGCTTAAACACAAATAAATAAGATGAAAAAATTCACGCAATTATTCTTTTTACTTTCTATTCTGATTCTTTCATCTTGCAGCGGGTCTGACACTTACCGAGGAGATTGGAAAGCAACAGATATGCAGGGAGCACATTATGATATCACATTTGAAGCTAAAAACTTCATTATGAAAGATGCGAATGGTGAATCAAGTTCATTTGGCTACACTCAAAACTCAGTGAATATTAATAACTCTGTTGAGACATACGGCATCAAATTAGATGACGGAAGAAGTTATCAAATTAACTTTCCCATAGCTGATGATGAATCTGTTGGAACAATGGCTGATGGAAACGGTTACGTGATCTACACTATCTGCAAAGATGAATATAAAGAATATGCAGACATCTTCTCCCTCAACTAAAAAGAGCCAGTTCCTAAAAGGAACCAGCTCTATTATCTTTTGAAATTAAAGTTGTCTAGAACGTAAAGCTTGCTCCAAATGTCAATGGCTTAGCAACTGTTGAAGTTCCCGTTGCAAATAACGGCAACATATCAAAGTTTGCGAACACTCCAAAATTTCTATACCCCATTCTATATGTCAATGAAGCTTGAAATGCATTCAGGTTATAACGTCCTTTTGTTTTGTCATTTGATTCACCACCCAAAACGTCATACTTATATTTCATTTTAGATGCGATTCTCACGCCTCCAATGATTCCCACAGATATATGGAAATTATTCTTTGGATCTTTAGAAGTGTTGAAATGCAATAGAACCGGAATGTTGAAATAAGACACTCTCAATTGATTTAAATTAAATCCGTTAGTCAGAGAAGAATCAATAACTCCATAAGTGGAATCCGCATTTGACGCTAATCTCAATTTGTCATTTGAGAAGCCGAAACGTGAATGTGTAAATCCTAAACCAGTCACTAAACCAACATGATCTGTTCCAAATCTGAGCCTTTTCTCGAAGAAGTTAAAACTATAGGAGAATGACTTCGCTGGGTCCATAATTAAATGCTCTTCAGTAAAATTTGGTTCAAATTGGTTATTCATCAACATGTTTACCCCAACATCAAAACCTGACCAGTAAGTAAGATCTTTTTTCTTGCCATCATTTCCCGATTTTTCTTCATCTCCTTCTTCGAAATTTCCATCATCATAATCGACAATGGTTGTGTCATTATCAATGATAATAAATTCCATTGATCCAACTTTAAATCTCGTTGTGTCTGGTCCGCCTTCTTCTTGTGCAAGACCTAAATTTGCAATTGCAACGAGTGCTATTAATGTAAATATCTTTTTCATTTTCTTTGTTTTAATGCTTCAGATGAAAAGGCCTAATCCATCTTATTAGCGTTGTTAATAGTAGGACGCCTTAAGTATCCTATAGTTACAATTGATTGGTTTTTATTTGGATTTTTTTCTGTCGAACTCGAAACGCCCTACCTTAAAGTGGTACGCCACGTAGTCATCAGATTCTTTTTTGCGATCTCTTGTGAAACTCACATCTCTATTCAATAAGTTTCCAGTCGCATTGGTGAACAATTTGTATGGTTCTTCAGTCACCACATCATTCTCTTTTGCAGGAATCACGGTCTCTGCAATTTCGTCTTGCTCATCTTCCTCAATTTTTACAGG
>JBLFXO010000393.1:0-3171 GCA_047609865.1 Arenicella sp. | reverse complement strand
GAAAATATCAATTTTTGAATCAGACACTCTTAAATTAATTTATGTCTAGGGGTACCTGTGGACTTGGAAATAACACGCTTAATCAGAATTCAGCCTTGGCGAACCCATCATTTAAACGCTAGAAGCATATGTGAGCTTAGGCCTTTTTGTAAATGTTTTTATTGAACTCCATCTCTTGTTCATCCATCAATTTTCCGCTAGAATCGTAATATTTCCAAACTCCTACTTGAACGAACACTTTCATTCCGGAATCACATCCGCCAGTAATAACCATTAATTGCTCTTCTCCTTCTCCTGAAACTTTACCATCAGGATAATATGTCTTCTTATTAGTTTTTGTTGGGCTAAGATATTTTCGACTCCAGATTTGTTTGCCGTAGCGAAACTGAATTTCTGTTTCCTTTTTTCCTTTACCGCTGAATGTCCTTCTGATTTCACTATCCAATCTGATAATCGATTGGGACCTGATGAACCCTTTCTCATAAGTCATTTGAGCTGCCAGTCTTGGCTTAGAATTCTTAGAATTGTATTGATGGACTGTCCATTTCCCAATCCTCTTTCGCCCCTTCAAGACGCCTACTTCAAGCCTATAATAAACCAAGCCATCTCTTGCGACCGAACTGTCTAATTGAGAGAACTCTCTTTGTCCCCATGAGATAGAAATAAAGAATATGAAAAAAGTAAGAATAGTAAGTTTCATTGACCTTAAGTTACAAAATGTTGCACACTCAGCCAATAACGAAGTTCAAAAAGATTGTTACATGGTTTTTTTAGACTCAGAAATCAAGTCATTCAGCTTTGACATTTCTCTTTCAGTCAACTCCCGGTATTCGCCAACTTTTACATCCAAATGAACATTCATGATTCTAACTCTCTTCAATTTCACAACGTCAAAAAAGAGATATTCACACATTCTTCTGATCTGTCTGTTCAAACCTTGAGTGAGAATAATCTTGAACTCAAATTTATTGAGCTGTTCAACTTTACATTTCTTTGTTACGCTATCTAAAATTGGCAATCCGTTACTCATTTTGAAGAGGAAATCTTTTGTGATGGGCTTGTTTACCTTAACCAAGTACTCTTTCTCGTGATTGTTGCTAGCCCGTAGAATCTTGTTCACGATATCACCATCATTTGTTAGAAATATGAGTCCTTCACTAGGTTTGTCTAACCTTCCAATAGGGAAAATTCTTTTTGGATAAGCAATATAATCTATGATATTATCCTTCTCTACTCTATTGTCAGTAGTGCAAACAATGCCAACTGGCTTATTGAATGCTAAGTAAACGAAATCTTCTTCAGGTTCAGAAACTAAATTGCCGTCAACATGAACCGAGTCACCAGGCTGAATCTTAGTTCCTAATTCTGGAACCTTACCGTTAATCTTGACTCTTTTTTGCTCAATCAATCGGTCACCCTCTCTTCTTGAACAATGCCCAATTTCACTTAAATATTTATTGATTCGTTTACCTTCGCTCACTCTCGCGGTTTTGAAAGACAAAGATAATTCTTTTAATCCTCCTTTTTCACAATGAACTTACCATTCCACAAGTAAGTCTCCAAAATTTTTGAGTTATATAAATCACCCTGATTATTTCTGAATTCGGTTACCTTCTGGATTTCTTGAACCACTGGACCATTGTCAGATCCGAAACGAAAAGCAGGTTTTTCTTCAGGATAATCACATGTATGATAAATTACTTCAGGAAAGGGAATCCACTTGCCTTTTTTTGTTACTAAATAGGTGGTTTCGTAGACTTCAGAGCAGCATCCACAATAATCATAGCCTACCCTAACTGCTGACGTCACATTTTTGTAGCCAGTTAGTTCTTGTTCATGAATACAAACACTACAAAATGATTCTGCTGAAAAGATTTCAATTTCTTCTTTTACTTCTCCATTAGATTTTTCTCTGATCTTAATGATTAATGGATCTCTTATGCTATCGGCCACAGAGAAATATTCCGAAGTCCTTAATGGTTCAATATCATTAAAAATATAATTCTTCGAGATTTCAAATTTTTGAGAAAATGAAAGAACAGGAATAATACCAAATATTATTAGCAGTGCATTTTTCATAAATAGTGTTTTAGTTCACCTTAAAATACCTCTTTCGCTCTCTGTTCTGAACGTCCTGAATCACCTTATCATTGAATTCATGATAATGAGCACTGATGTTTTGCGTGGAACTAATAATCTCTCTGCTCTCAAATCTTATGGTGGATGATGAACTATAAATAGAAGTTTGAGTTCCCATTCCGTTTTCATTTTCATAATATCCACCTGTATCATAAGCTCCATTAACAGCCAAGTCTTCAATTGACATGAGTTCACGATCTTTATTGAAGGATGCCATCCACACTACCCAAAAACCGCCATTAGTAGCCGAAAACATTTGGTATTCATAAAATATAAAGCGGTCTTTAGCATTCATTTCAAACCAAAACCCAGCGTAAGGATTCCAACTTGCCCATTCTGCTTCGCCTACTCCTTCAAAATGAAAACTGGAGCTACCGTCAAGGAAATCCACAGAACCATTAATTTTAGACTTCGCAGGCAATATCCACTTTTCGCAAAGTCTTTCTGGCAAACGATTACCTGAAGGAATTTCACTTTCTTCGTTTACGTTTCGTCCATCAAAGTGAACAGCGGTATCAAATGTAAAAGTGGAGTCAAGATGTTTGAAATAACTTTTGAAATGATCAAAACTAGATTCGAAAGTTTTATCGTTGGTCAAAAACAAACCGGGTTTTTGCAAAATAGGGACTGCGTCCACCCGATTCGAAGTTGCTGTACAGCCAAAGAATCCGGAAAATCCGGAAATCAAAACAAGCATTATCATCAATTTCCTGGCCACGGTCAAAGTTACGGGCTAGGTTTCTAAAAGGCCCTAACGGAAAATAAGTTTGGGTCAGCAAATAATAATTGGATGGGGTGGTTAGGTTTATGCGAGGTGAATTCTACCTCCTCCCTGCTGGCTTTTCACTGCGCAGTGCTCCTCCTATCCAGGCGGAGAGATTGCTCGCGCAATTATGTGTTGAGATTGGGGTAATGGTGGTGAATTCTACCACCTCCCTGCTCGCTTTTCGCTGCGCAGTGCTCCTCCTATCCAGGCGGAGAGATTGCTCGCGCAATTATGTGTTGAGTTTGGGGTAATGGTGGTGAACTCTA
>JBLFXO010000392.1:0-3174 GCA_047609865.1 Arenicella sp. | reverse complement strand
GATTTGAACTGATGTTCTGTTGTTAAAGTGCTGTATGAGCCAATTAGGATATATCCAAAGTCTTTCGCTTTTGACACTCCGCAAATGAATGTGTCATCTAATTCTTTAAATATTTCTGTGGATGTTTCTTTTGCTAAATCATAGCACATCACTTGATTTGGGCGAAGTGTTTCAGGATCTTTATGCGTGAAATAAAGTTGATTGTTGTCATTATGCCAAGCCAAGTCGCTACTACAAGTTTCAATGATGTTTGGCAGTACTTCTTTGGTTTCCAAATTCATGAACTTGATTTGGTACATTCTCCTACCAGTAATGTCCTCCGCAAAAGCCAACATCTTATTATCTTTTGTTACACCAAAGGCAACGACATCATAGTATGGGTACTTTGTGGCTTCAAGGTTTTCGTCAATGATGATTATCTCATCAGAATCAAGCGAATCTTTTTTGCGACAATGAATGGGATATTCTCTTCCTATTTCATATCTGCTATAATACCAGTAACCATTTTTGAAGTAAGGCACTGATGCTTCATCTTCTTTAATTCTGTTCTTCATTTCGTTGAACAAAATTTCTTGGTCGTTTTTGGTATCGGCTAGAACGTGATCTAAATAATCATTTTCAGCATTTAGATGATCTATTACTTCTTGATCTTCACGATCGTTCATCCAAAAATAATTGTCTATACGCTCGTGATTGTGGGCAACCAAAGATTTGGCTACCTTCTTAGGAAGAGGGTGATTCATAAAATGAAATCAATTGAATTTTCTAAAAGTATTGTTGATGAACTTTTCATCTCTTCCGTAAATATCGGGATGAAAAATAACATTTCCACTACTATCTCCTGTTGCGGTGAAATATTCAATGTAAACTTCAAATGGATCATTCAATTCTAATACTCTCTGATTCCCTCTTCTAACAAGGCTGTCAAGGGTATCCCCCTGTACTTTGTGACCGTCTGCAATCAATATTGCTTTCGCTAAATCAAATGGTTGATGTAATCTTACGCATCCGTGAGAATATGCTCTAACATCATTCTTAAACAAACGTTTTGATGGTGTGTCATGAATAAAAACAAAGTTAGGATTAGGGAAAAGGAATTTGATTCTTCCTAAACTGTTTCCACCTCCGCCATCTTGACGTACTTTATATCTAAAGCTATTTTGTCCAACATCACTCCAGTTCACCGTTTTTGGGTCAACTTGATCTCCGTTTTGGAAGATCTTATATCCTCTTTTACCAAAGTATGCAGTGTCTTTTCGTGCTCCGGATAGAATCTCAGTAGATGCAATAGAGTAGGGTACATGCCAAAATGGGTTGGTCACCATTGTTTTCAAAGTTGCCTGAAACTCAGGAGTTTGTGTTGCGTAAGCACCAACAACAACTCTGTGCTTTCTTTTCACTTCATTACTATCAACAAAATAAAGCGTGAATTCTGGTACATTAACTCTTACATAAGTTTCAGGATATGCTTCTTTCCATCTCCATTTCTCTAAACAAAGTGCCGCAGAAAAGAAACGGTCGTCATTACTTTTGTTTAAAGCTCTTCCTGTCCATTTACCAACAATGGCATCATCTAATAATCCATTCACTTTTTGAAATTCTTTTAACTTTTCAATAAAAGCAGAGTCTTGATTCGTTATGGTAGAGTCAATGAAGTTGTGACCCATTAATGCTTTGTGCGCTTCGGCATAACAGATCACTGAATCTTCTTTGAAAGCAGGGATATCATAGTGGTTAGAATCTAATTCATACTCATCTAAAAACTTAGCTAAACCAACTTGTAATTGCTCATACTCCCAAAAATCGGGTTGGTGTTCTTTGATGATATCTACGGGACTTTCTCCTTTGGCAACTCTATCTAATTCTTCAGCCAGGTCAAAATCAATCAAATCTCTTTTCCAAACATAAGACATGTCGGTAGTGTCAATACAACCTACATCAACATGTGTTATGAATAGCATGAAAGCATTTGAAAGAATTACTTCGGCATCTAAAATTTCAGATTCACTCGCTTTAGTTAACTGCTCAAAATGGAACATCTCGGGCATTAATCCATGATCTCTTGAGTTATGGACTAAGTCAAACATGATGTCACCACTCTCGGTGAACCCAGTCTTTGTTATCCAAACGGGAGTGAAATCGCGTTTTTTATAATAATCTAATACGTCCGTTGCTGCAAGTAAAGTGTCCGATTCATAAATCAGTTCATTTACCCCAGAGAACTTCGTTTTGAGTTCTTCAGAAACTGCCACTTCTTCTTCAGATAATTCACGAGAGTTTCCTCCGCAACTTACCAGCGAAACAAAAAGAGCTAGATTCAGTATATTAATAATGTAGTGCTTCATATGACATAGTTAACCTTGACGATTAATGTCAAGACTCTGTGCAATTTATGGAAAACTAACAATACCGAACAAGAGAAACTGATAAATGTACATTACCTATTTATTATTAGTAGTAACTATTCTGATTTCCGTCAAGGCTTTTTCAGATGATGAGTTTAAATGGAAGCTTATGTTCAATCCGTATCAGATAGTTCATAGAAAAGAGTGGTATAGATCATTCTCGCATGCATTCATACATTCAGGTTGGATGCATTTAATCTTCAATATGTACGTTTTATACATGTTTGGAGCAGAAATTACGAATAGGCAAGGAAGATTAAGTCTTGAGCCTGATTTGGTGGATAGATATGGAGTGAAAGGATATCTTTATTTTGGATGTTTGTATCTGGGCGGAATATTATTTGCTGGCATTTGGTCACTAAAAAAACACAAGGATAATCCAAACTATAATGCGTTAGGAGCATCAGGTGCTGTAAGTGCCGTTGTGTTTGCTTATATTTTATTAAACCCAAATGTTCAGCTTGGAATTCTTTTTCTCCCCGAAAATTTCATGTTACCCGCTTATGTATTTGGACCACTTCTTTTAGTGGTAGAATACTTTTTATCAAAAAGAGTAAAAACAGGCATTGCGCATGACGCGCATATCAGCGGGGCAATATTTGGAGTCGTTTTCATGTGTATCGTGGATTATCATTTAGTTGCAGAATTCTTTTCAAAAATTACAGGATGAATGAATACGTAAATAACAATGGCGTTTTAGTTCCGGCCGCATCTTACTCGATAATGTCAGGAAATAGGGCCTATTTGTATGGGGATGGACTTTTTGAGT
>JBLFXO010000391.1:0-3176 GCA_047609865.1 Arenicella sp. | reverse complement strand
AAATTGAACTTTGAAGATAGTATTTAAAACCCCGATTGGCAGATTACAGTTTCAAAAACAGCTTTTTTTGGGGAATATTGTACTGATACTTGAATGGTCTTATCTTTCTCAATCATGGTCATGATTTGATAACTATTTTCTATACTTTTCTTTCTTTTTGCATTGAATTCTTCGGTCCATTTTTCGCGGTGAACATGGACAATTTCATAGAGCTGATTTTTACGATATGCTAATTCCTGTATTCTCTCAAAAGACTTATGCAATTTGAGTAATTGTCTCAACGAATACTCGTACTCCTTAATCTTACCATGTAATTGATCTTTACACCAATTATAATCATGAGGAGTATAATACTCTTTTCTCTCATTGTTGATGAATACAAAATCTGGTGTCTGCTGATATCTCTGCGATTTGAAACAATTGATTTGAAGTTCTTTTTTTGCTTGCCCTGCAATTCTTGGATGTGTGATGAAGTTAGAGAATCGTACTGGGACGATAAGTTTTGAGCTGTTGTGATTAGACAACCGAAGCTAAGAATGAGGAAAAGAGTGCCTTTTAGCATAAGTGAATTAATGAAGTTTTTTTAACCATTCTTCTTTTTTTATCTGGAAAATATTGAACAATTTCACTTTTTTCTCGAAAGTCATTCCATTATTCAGAGCCACTTTCTCAGAAGCTAGATTCTTGTGATGGACCATTGAAATAATGTCATCTGCGAAATCATTTTCGAAGCCATAATTTTTACATTTCAATGCTGATTCCGTTGCGTATCCTTTGTTCCAGAATTCAGGAAGAATTGAATAACCAATTTCGAGTCTTTCTTCGTCTTCAATGGTTTGAACCAGTAATCCACATTGACCAACTATGCGGTTTGATTTTTTGTCAATTAAGACATTCATCCCACCCAGATCTTTTTCATATCTATTGAAAACCTTCTCAAACCACAGATTACACAATTTTCTTTCAGAAAACTCGGTACTGAGGTCTAGAAATTCAGCAATGTCATCAGCCTTAAATAATGGCATCCACGCATGAAAATCGTCTGACTTCAGAAGCCTAAATGTTAACCTTTCGGTCTCTTCACCTTCAAGCAGATACTTCATTCAGATTCAATTTATCCTTTTGACACCAAAAAAGAAGATTGTTTTTCCATCCGCAAATTCGAATTCCATCCAGCGTTTTTCTTTAACGTAATAAACCCTTTTAAGGCCAAGATTTGCGTCACTTCTTTTGCAAGTCCAAATATTAAAATCATCACGAAAGTCTGTGCCACTTTTTAAGCTGTATGATACGGTTTCACCTTTAACAATTGTTGTTAAAGTTTGATTTGAAGTGTCAGATAGATTGACCTGAATTTCTGAATAGGATTCTTGAATAATCCTTTCTTTTAAATTCACCTTTTCTCCATTGTAGAAATCAGTGCTTGAAAATTTATACTCTTTCAAACTATCTAGCTGGGCTTTGCTGATATTCGCAAATAAGATTAAAGATAAAAGGAGGAAAGATCTCATACGGGCTTGTTGTGTTTGAATAAATATAGGGAATTTTAATTATTTGAGATGATGAGGTGCTCATGAGCACTTATTTACACTGTAAGTACTTATCCATAACTTCGTCATAGTTAGACAACAATGATATTATGAAAAAGCATCTTCTTTTATTGGCAATTATACTTGGAGTTAACTTCTCGGCATCTGCTCAATTGGCAAACGGAACTATCGCTCCAGATTTTACATTAACTGATCGTGATGGTGTTGAGCACCATTTGTATCAGTATTTAAACGAAGGTAAAGTCGTATTCATTAAATTCTTTGCTTGTCATTGTCCTGGATGTTGGTCTTATCATAATACCAATACTTTAGAGGATTTACATCAGGCTTATGGTCCTGGTGGAACAGATCAAATTGTAGTAATAATGTTGGAACATGACCAAAACAATACGGACGCATTTACGGGTGGCGGAACATTAACACAAGGAGATTGGACTTTAGGAAACACAGTTCCAATGATTGATGTTGAAGGAACTGAGGATAGAACAGTATTTGATGATTACAACTTGAACTATTACCCAATGGTGATGAAAGTGTGTTCTGACAAAACAGTTGAGTTAATGTCTACTTCTTATTCTACTCAAACACTTTTTGATGAGGCAAATGATTGCGCAGGAAATTTGAGTGTTGTAGAAACGAAAACAGAAGGTTCTCTTTACCTTGATCAAATTAACAAGCAAGTTAAGTTGACTGGATTTACCACAGTAACTAACATCTCAATATTCAATTTAGCTGGACAAGAAACTTTGAAGCTAACTGGAGATTCGAACAATACAGTTGACGTTTCAGCCTTGAGTCCGGGAATGTATATCGTTAAGGTTGAAAATGCTGATGGCGCAGTTTCTAAGAAGATTGTGATCGAGTAGAAGGGGCGTATTGTTTAGCTATTCTACAAAATCAATTAAAGCTTGGTGAAAATGAATCAGTGAATGTATTTCCTGTGTTCTTTTAGGAAACACCAAGTGATATTCAGTCTTCATCAAATAACCATCTCGAGTATACTTCCCAAATATTAGAGGTTCGAATCTGGAATTCTGAATAAGCCTTTTCATTTCGAGAAAATGTTCGTTGGATTCAATCATTCTTTTAAGATCTAAGTTCTCAGATTTTACCTGAACTTTATTTGCTTTTCCACTAAAGAGGGACATGAAATGACTTCTTGTGGTAACCTCAAATGCACATTTTTCAGTTATCTCCTCAACTATGATGGACATTGATGCAGTGTGCTGCGCTCCAACCATGTATTCAAGACTTAGCGTTTCTTTTTTGTAAGGAATCAGCAATTTGTAATGGCTTCTTTGAGCCTCTGATTGCTTTTCCAAATCATGGGGGTAACCATTGATTGTTAGGGAGGCATTGAACTCTATAGCTAGAGATTTGAATATTTTTAATAGTTGGATCAATTCTTCGGTTTTGTCTAATCTAAGCTTCTATCTTCTTAATAAAATCAGCTAGTTTTTCTTCAGCATCTTCTCCACCAATCAGATGAATATTTCCTAAATAAATCATGCCAAGATAACCTGCAGTTTCTGAAAAAGGAAGCCAAAATGAATCCCCTAAATTATTTCCTCCAGAGCAACTTAATGCGCCCATTTTCTTACCTCTCAATTTTCTACCCAGATCCTT
>JBLFXO010000390.1:0-3177 GCA_047609865.1 Arenicella sp. | reverse complement strand
TATGTTAAACCAAAACTAACTGGTGTAATTTGCAAGGAGAACCTATCCTTAAAAGGACTTTCTGCGTTAAGCACTGGCTCTGTATTAGTTCTTTTGAATTTAGTATATGTGAATATAGTAGTTACTAGACTGAGAGTTGTTAAAGCTCCAGCTACATAATAGGAAGCTCTATAATTATTATACTTTTTATAATCGATTTCAATTCTCTCTTTATAGAATTCAACCTCCTTATAGGTTGGTGAAGCATGATATGAGTCAACATCTTTCAAGATAGACTTACGTTTATCATAAGCAAGAACCATAAAAGTTGTAGTCGTTAATGCAGAAAACAAAGTCACCGAAGCAGGAATAGTCAGTGACTTATGAAATTTCATTCTATAAGCGGCATACTTCTTTTCAAAATCTTGCCTTTCATTTGAAATTGCCATTTTCACATACTGTTCAGTTGTCTCGCCAGGTTTAACATCAAATGAAACTTCAGTTGTTATATATCCAGGGGACCAAACTTTCGCAGTATGAGTTCCGGCAGGTAAATTAGTCTTATAATTCTTGAGGTACAAAGTGTCATTAATAAGTATCTCGAAATATCCATTATCAACGTCAACTAGAAATTTAACTACACCTTCCCCTACTTGGGCCTTACTAGTCAGTGCTGTTAAAACAAGAACTAAGGTGACGAAAAAAGATTTGGGTTTTGAAAGCATGTGCTCAATTTATAGATTATGAAACAAAACTATCTGAATGAAAATTTAAAATGTAGCAATTATTGAGTTAAGCCACCTCTTCAATTGCATCCTCCACTTTAAGGTTTCCAATAATGAATTCTTGCCTGTCAGGGGTATTTTTGCCCATATAATAACTTAGAATGTCTTCTATTTTGGCGTCTTTACCTATCAGTACCGGATCCAATCTAATATCATCTCCAATAAAGTTCTTGAACTCGTCAGGTGAAATCTCACCTAAACCTTTAAATCGAGTAATCTCGGGGTTCCTCCCAAGACTTGCTAGGGCGTCTAGTTTCTCTTCTTGCGAATAGCAATACCTAGTCTCCTTCTTATTTCGAACTCTAAACAAAGGTGTCTGTAATATATATACATGCCCTCCTCTTACCAATTCAGGGAAGAATTGTAAAAAGAAAGTAAGTAGAAGCAATCTAATATGCATTCCATCCACATCAGCATCAGTAGCAATAATTACTTGATTATATCTTAAGCCCTCTATTCCATCTTCAATGTTTAAAGCAGCTTGAAGCAAATTGAATTCCTCATTCTCATAAACTACCTTCTTAGTTAGCCCGAAGCAATTTAGAGGTTTCCCTCTTAAACTGAATACGGCTTGAGTGCTTACGCTTCTAGATTTTGTTATAGATCCACTGGCTGAATCTCCTTCTGTAATAAAGATGGAAGATTCTTCTCGTTTTTCCTTTTTCAGATCATTGAAATGAACTCTACAGTCTCTGAGTTTCTTATTATGTAAGCTAGCTTTTTTAGCCCTATCCCTTGCTAGTTTTCTAATTCCTGATAACTCTTTACGTTCTTTTTCTGATTGCTTTATCTTTTTTTCAATGATGTCAGCAGTTTCAGGATTCTTATGTAAGAAATTATCCAATTCAACTTTTAAGAAATCATTGATAAATGCTCGCATTGACTTCCCACCCGGTTCAATTTCATGAGAACCCAACTTCGTCTTTGTCTGAGATTCAAATATAGGTTCTATTACTTTAACTGAAATAGCCGAAACAATTGACTGCCTGATATCTACCGCGTCATAGTTTTTGCCATAAAAGTCCTTTATAACTTTGGCAACTGCTCCTCTAAATTCGGAAAGATGCGTCCCACCTTGAGTTGTATGTTGCCCATTCACGAATGAATAATAGTTCTCTCCGTAACTTCTTACGTGAGTGAATGCAACTTCAATATCTTCTCCTTCTAAATGAATGATTGGATAAAGAGGATCACTCTCCATATTATCTTCTAAGAGATCTTTCAAGCCATTTTCAGAAATGAACTTCTCATTATTAAAGTAGATAGCTAAGCCCCTATTCAAGTAGCAATAGTTCCAAAATAGTTTTTCTAAGTATGGTGTTCGGTATTTGTAATTCTTGAAAATTGATATATCTGGCGTGAATTCGAAATATGTACCGTTTCGTTCTTCCGTCTTTTCAATTTTATCGTCAGTGACCAGTTCACCTTTTGCAAAGGCAGCTCTTTTAAGATCACCTTCTCTTATTGACTCTACCATAAAGTGATCAGAAAGAGCATTTACCGCTTTCGTACCTACTCCATTCAAGCCTACTGATTTCTTAAATGCTTTTGAATCGTATTTTCCTCCTGTATTAATTTTAGAAACGCAATCAATCACCTTTCCTAAAGGGATACCCCTTCCGAAATCTCTCACACTCGCAAGTCCATCCTTAATCTTTACATTGATTCTTCTACCGTTTCCCATCACGAATTCATCAATTGAATTATCCATGATTTCTTTTACCAAAACATATATACCATCATCCGCCGCAGCACCATCTCCTAACTTTCCAATATACATCCCAGGTCTCATCCTGATATGCTCTTTCCAATCAAGGGAGCGTATATTATCTTCAGTATAATTTGTCTTTTCTTCAGCCATCTTCTCGTTCATTTATTGTCGGAACAAACAAAAATATAAGAAGATCTCCATGTCTCAACTGTCGTAGCAGAGAGAATATTAACAAAATGATTTTGAAATAAAATTGAATCTTCAAAATATAAGTGATGTCTTATCGTTTTGCTTTCTGGTTGAATGTGTATTTTTGAACCGCTTGAAGCACTTTATACTCATATCATTATTAGCAATTTCGAACATTATTCTGGCGCAAACCGTCAGTCTCAGTGGTAAAATTGTCGATTCTAAGAAAAAAGGGATTAAAGATGTTTCAATCAGAATTGATGGAATGCAAGGCGTTTCAGCCTATACAAATGAGCGCGGTGAATTCGCCATTGATGTTGAACCTTCAAAAATCTACACCTTAAGAATAGTGTATGCTGGGAAAGATCCTATTGTTGAAAACGTTGCTATTGGTGCAATTGATAAGTTCATTGGAACTTATGTGCTGAAACAAAGTGAATTTGGACCAGTACAGGTGGAATACATTAGGCCGGGAGAATTTGTAGATAGATTTCCACCTGTTGACTTAGCTCG
>JBLFXO010000389.1:0-3186 GCA_047609865.1 Arenicella sp. | reverse complement strand
TTATACCTTACTGAAGGCCTTTCCTTTATTGGCATATTTCTTGTGTGAAGGAGGCAAACCACTTTGGTTTACCTAAATTCTAATTATGAAAATATTTGTTCTAAAGTTTGCTGTGCTCTGTTCATTGGGGCTCAGCCTTTATAGTTGTCATGAAGACGAAACCTACTATTGTTACTTAACTCAAGAGAATTGGCCCGAAACCGATACTTTAGGCAATTATGATGAAGCTTTTTGGTTCTACAAAAAGAAATCTAAACCTCAAGATGAATGCGCTGTGGCAAGAGCAGAGCTGATCATTCAATATAACGGAGACCCTAATTATGTTTGTGATTGTATTTGTGGATGGGAAGATGATTGATAGAACTGAGCGAAACTAATTCGAAGCTTTTGAAGAGCAGTTCTATTTGAAAGCATTGAACTCTGAATAGTTTATAAGTGAGTTAGTTATTGACTCTAAATCTAAGTTCAAAAACAGCGCCTTCCTCATTATAATACTTTAGCTCACCATTAATTTGTTCTGTTAATGCTTCCATTAACTGCAGACCCAGTGAATCAGAAGTTTCAATTTCAAGATTCTCTGGCAAGCCACAACCATTATCCAAAAACTTCAATACATAATGCCCTCTATCCTGTTCAAGCATACTTATTGAGATAACATTATTTACTTCATTTTCGTTGAAGGCATGTTTAAATGAGTTAGTAAACATCTCGTTAATTATCAACCCCAAAGGTATGGACGTTTCAACGTCTAGTCTCAAATTTGGAGCTATATCATTAATGTGATCTATATTTTTTTCTTTGCTAACATAAAGAGTTCGAATATTCTCGAACAATAATTCAGCATAATTTTTAAAATCAATCGCTACAAAATCATCCGTCTTGTACATTCTTTGATGAACCAAGGACATAGAAATTATCCTGTTTTGTGTCTCTTGAATTGCCTCTATCACCTTTGGATCTTCAAATTTTCGAGATTGTAAATTGAGCAGACTAACTATGATTTGAAGGTTATTTTTTACGCGGTGATGAATTTCTTTTAGAAGCACTATTTTTTCAGAGTTCTTTATTTCTAAAATTTCTTTTTGTTCAAGCAGTTCAGAGGTTCTCTTAGAGATTTCATTTTCTAAGAAGGCCCCCTTGTCTTCAAGCTCTCCCTTTTGAAGTAAGATCTCTTGAAGTAAAAGTTCTTTTTCCTCTAAAGTTTTCTGAAGTTTCTCTTCATATTGAAAATTCAATCTCCGAATGAAACTTATGAAGATGAGTGTGACAAATGTATAACCTATAAGATTAGATATACGTGTTGATGGAGTGGCGGGATGCTGAGAGAAATCTGGAGCGTCAAACAGATTGAATTCTCCAATCAAATAACCAAACGCTGCTAGCAATGAAAACAAAGCAAGCTCAAAAAAATCCTTTTTCGGACTGAACATGACCCAAGAGAAGGTGAGCACTGTTATGATACCTGTGTGATATAAAAAGTCTCCACCAGATAATGCTGTTAATGTAAGACCAACACCATAAAGTGAATAAACGACAACTCGTTTTGCTACATTGAAATAACCTTTAACATGCAGTACGAAGGCAATAATAATGGCCAAATTGGTAATCAAATTCAATAAAGAGTAATGTCCAATAAAAGGATATGAGCCAATCAATGTTCCAATAATCGAAAAGGAACCTATGAACAGGCAACGGTTAAAAAAAATTCGGATTTTTGACTCATCTGAAGAAAATTTAGCCTTTTCTTCAACCCCTAAATAAGAAATGAATTGCCAAAACCTTTTAACTGCCTTCCTCATGGTTGTTTAGTGAATTTCAAACACGGCAATATACAAATTAAGGTCTAAAAAGATTGTTGTGGCTTATTTAATGCTAATTACTAAAGAATCTTTCAAACCAAACCCTTTTCTGAATATGATCTAATACCCCATTATTATATCGCCCCAATCTGTTATGCTCATTCTGCTCCTTTGGAAAATATAAATAAAGGAATGTTAGGTTCTAATTGGAATCCTATTTAGATTTTACGAAACAAAATACATCTTTAGTTTGCCTTTATTTTTTGCTTGAATTTCCCCCCTATAGTCAAAATTGAAATCATTTTTTGCGAGATTCATTGTATGCTCAGAGATATTAATTGAACCGGCTAAACCGGCTTGTTCCATTCTGGCCGCAATGTTCACGGCATCCCCCCAAACATCATATGCAAACTTTTTTGAACCTACGACTCCCGCCACCAATGGCCCTGTATGAATACCAATTCTCATTTCTAAAAATGGCAAACCATTTTCTTTCAAATCAACCATTTCATTCAAGACATATTCTTGCATTTCTTTTGCTGCCGTAATCATTACACTAGGGTGATTCTCTAGCTCAACAGGAATACCAGCAACGCACATATAAGCGTCACCAATAGTTTTAATTTTCTCAATACCATGATTATGTATAATCTCGTCAAAAGCTCTGAAGTACTTATCAATTACCTCTACAAGTTCAGCAGGAGAGTGTTTTTCTGCAAACTTTGTGAACCCTTTAAAATCAGTAAACATGATGGTCGCATTTTCAAAACTAGCTGATGTTGTTCTTCCAAATTCTTTTAATTCTTCGGCAACAACAACGGGTAAAATATTTATCAAGAGGTCATCAGACTTTTCTTTTTCTTTCGCGATTTGATAGTTTTTATTTCTCAGCGTTTTGTTTGTATTACGTTTTCTAACATAACCTAAACCAAAAAATAGCAACACCAAAAGTGAAAATCCGATAAGACCAATTAGTACATTTCTTTTATTTTCTGATTTTTCAATTTGAAGTTCTTGTTCTTTAAGGTTAGTTTCATGAACTTGATTTGATATTTCTAAATCCTTTATACTCAACTCAGCCTGAAGCTGCTCCGTAGTCAATGAATCAATCGCTTTCTCCTTATCAGATATCTCCATCATCCCTTTATCAACCTCAGTTTCTAAAACACTTACTGAATCAGACAATTTTGAATTTTGGGATGTCATCTCTTTCTTGTAGAGTGCAGAAAAAGCTTGGTAATGAACCAGGGCTTCTTTGTAATTGACTACGTTGTCTTTGAGTTCGGCGAGCTCAATATGACAACTCATTTGCATTTTGACGTTCCGTTCAGACTCCGCTTGCTCAAGTGCGCGCTCGAATGATTTGATTGCTTTTTTCTTTTTTCCA
>JBLFXO010000388.1:0-3186 GCA_047609865.1 Arenicella sp. | reverse complement strand
GATTTTCAATACACTTCTATTTTCAAACAAGTTGGAAAAGAAACAATGGTGGGAATCGTTGTTGGATTTATCTGTTCCATAATCATATTGGGAATTTCATATGCTTTTATTGATGATATGAGGTTGGGAATTACCATTTCAATATCTTTATTTATAGTAGTTGTATTTGCAGCAATTTTGGGAGCTATGGTTCCTTTGCTTTTGGATAAGGCTAAAATTGACCCTGCCTTGGCCACAGGCCCCTTTATCACCACGGCCAATGATATCATTGGATTGACGATATATTTCGTTGTGGCTTACTTCGTATACCTCTAAGATGAAAATTGCTTTTTTGGATATCGTACATGAAGTCCTTGAAGAAGGATTGAAAAGTTTAGGACATCAATGTGATGACTTGACTACTTCATCTGCAGAAGACATTAATAAGAGTATTGGAACTTTCGAAGGCATTGTGGTAAGGTCTAGATTTCCAATTAACAGCGAATTTCTTGTGAAATGTACCTCACTTAGGTTTATTGCGCGATCTGGAGCGGGAATGGAGAACATTGACATTGAATATTGTGAAGAGAATAACATTCAATTATTTAATGCTCCTGAAGGAAATAGAAATGCAGTGGGTGAGCATGCTTTAGGAATGCTCTTATCCCTATTCAATAATCTATCAAAAGGAGATTCTGAAATTAGAAGAGGCAAATGGGATAGAGAAGGCAATAGAGGAATAGAATTGGATGGAAAGACTGTTGGGATTATTGGGTTTGGAAATAACGGTTCAGCCTTTGCCAAGAAATTGAGAGGATTTGAAGTTGAAGTACTTGCGTATGATAAGTATAAGAATGACTTTGGAGATGACTTCGTAATCGAATCTGAATTAGATGACCTGTTTGAAAAAGCAGATGTTCTAAGTTTTCATATTCCTCAAAATGAGGAAACGATATGGATGGCGAATGAAGACTTCTTTAAAAAGTTCAATAAAAACATTTGGCTGATTAATTTGGCAAGAGGAAAGTTAGTAGAGACAGGGGCGTTGCTAAACGCGATTGAGAAAGGGAAAGTTTTAGGAGCGTGCTTGGATGTCTTGGAATTTGAAAAAGCTTCATTTGAGAATGTGTTTGATGGAAACATGATGCATGACTTTCAGAAATTATTGAAGTCTGAGAAGGTTCTACTCTCTCCACATGTTGGAGGTTGGACCGTAGAATCATATTACAAATTGAGCAAAGTTTTGCTTGAAAAGATTGAAAATCACTTTCACTCATAGAAAAATCTGGTGATTTAAGAGACTTATCAACACTAATTAACAATTGCTTGAAGTGTTGATTTCATTGGTTTTAGTGTTGTTTTTTAGGGCATAATTAAAACTTGACTGTTAATTTATAGTGCTTATAAATTTGATTAGACAACATTTTTTGTTTATTTTCGTTAGCAATTATAGTTGGCAGGCTATTTGCTTCAACGACAGACAAAGATTAAAAACCGAAAAAAACCAGAAAGATGAAAAAAGGAATATTAGCAGGATTATTAGGAGTATTCGCTTTAGGAATGGTTAGTTGTGGTGGTGGACATACGTGTGACGCATATAGATCAGCAGACTATTCAACTTATAAAGCAGAACAAACTCAAAAAATCGAAATGATTCAGACGCTTACTGAGCAGACGAAGTAAGATTTTTTAAAAAAATATTTATCCTGTCTTGGTTTATCCAGGGCAGGATTTTTTTGTTTATAAAATCAAGATAGGACGCTAAGATTTCATTTGACAGGCGTTAAGTTTATTTGTATTTGAGTATTCTCAAATAACAAAACAAAAAAACCTGGCATGAAAAACTATTTGCAATCGGATCGCTAGCTCGCTTCAGTATGACATTTACGAGCTGTGGTAGAGGACATATTTGTGACACTTATGGCGGACAAGCAGATTACTCAACGCATAAAGCCGAACAAGTACAGAAAATTAATATGGTCCAAGAGTTGACCGAAAAAACTAAATAAAAAAAAGCCTCTTTCTCAAGAGGCTTTTTTTTGCGTTCTATTTTAATTCAAGCTTGGATCAATCTCCTTCTCTTTCAAATTAGAGAAAACTAACTTTCCATCAAACATATCTAAATGAACTTTACTGTCCGTTCCGATTTTACCTCCAAGCAGATCTTTAGAAAGTTGATTCAATAAATCTCTTTGCATTACTCTCTTTACAGGTCTCGCTCCAAATTGAGGATCATAGCCTTCAATAGCTAACCACTCTAGAGCTTCTCTGCTAGCTGTAAGTTCAATGCTACTTTCTTTTAATCTTTCTTGCAACAACCCAAACTGAATATTTACTATTGAAAGTATATCATTCCTGTCCAAAGGTTGGAACATGATCGTCTCATCAATTCTATTCAAGAATTCAGGTCTGATTGTTCTCTTTAGTAAATCGAAGACTGCAGTTTTCGCTTCCTCAACAACTTGAGAACGATTCTTATCCGTCATATCCTCAAACTTTTCTCTGATAATATCAGATCCCAAATTAGAAGTCATGATGATGATTGTATTCTTGAAGTTTACAGTTCTTCCTTTGTTGTCTGTTAATCTTCCATCATCTAATACTTGTAGCATTACGTTGAACACATCAGGATGCGCTTTTTCAATCTCATCCATTAATATAATAGAGTAAGGCCTTCTTCTCACCGCCTCGGTCAGTTGACCGCCCTCATCATATCCAACATATCCAGGAGGTGCACCAACTAGTCTAGAAACCGAATGCTTTTCTTGATACTCACTCATATCAATTCTTGTCATTGCGTTTTCATCATTGAATAGATAATCCGCCATAGCTTTCGCTAGCTCAGTCTTCCCAACTCCAGTAGTTCCCAAGAAAATGAATGAACCAATCGGCTTTTTCATATCCTGTAAACCGGCCCTTGATCTTCTAACCGCATCCGAAACAGCTATGATCGCATCTTTTTGTCCAACTACTCTTTTACCAATCTCCTCTTCTAATTTCAATAGTTTGGCTCTTTCGCTTTCTATCATTTTAGAAACCGGAATCCCGGTCCATTTAGCGACAACTTCTGCAATTTCTTCGGCGTCTACTTCTTCTTTAATAGTTTTTGAATCTTTTTGAACTTCAATCAAATCCAATTTAAGTCGCTTTATATCTGCTTCGGTATTCTGAATTTTACTGTACCTAATCTCAGCTACTTTTTCGTAA
>JBLFXO010000387.1:0-3187 GCA_047609865.1 Arenicella sp. | reverse complement strand
GTCTGTTCGGTTCAAGCCGAAATCAGAAAGTTCTTTCTCAAAGAATTGCACCAAATCTGCACCGTTAACAATGTTTCCAACCACTCCCTCATCATTCAAATCAAAACCAATGGTATTAAAACCGTCCCAAAATAAATAGGGAACTTCTTGTCCGTCAGCAAACAGCTTGTTGTCTTTATCAATTTGAATTTGCCACTTTTCATTGTATGAGGGATATGTAAATGCCAACTCACCCTTTGGTTCAATTTTAATTTCCGCATTCAAAGCCTGATCTGAATAACAGTATATCACAGGTTTTTTGACATTCATTTTAGATATGTTTCTTGCCAAATCGAAATCTATTTGGACAAGATGGCCTTCACGAAATTCATAGTTTTCTACAACAGATTCATTATATCTGGTTTTGAACGCATAAACTATCGTATCAGAGAGATTAATGTCCATTTGATAATGACCTAGCGAGTCTGTATAGATTTTTATCTCGTGATCTTCAACCGACACCATTGCACCAACTAAAATCTCTTGTTGACATCTCACGAATCCTTTAATTCGACACATTCCTTCAGGAACAGAAGAATCAATGTCATCTGAAAGCACCATATACGTGGATGGTCTTAACAACTTTTCGCCCTCGTCAGCGAGTGAAATATTGGTAACTAATAGTAAAAGAAAACACAATGTATATTTCATCCTAATGTCCTAAATCATTGATATCAATTAAGGCTCCACCCCATTCTACTAGCGTTAAACCTGTTCTTTCAAATGAAGTCAACTCTTGTTTTTTCACTTCAACTCCAAGATTTTCATCCTTCAAGTTCGAGCATTTAATAAAAAGTCTTTTGGACGAATCTGGTTTAGGGTTCATTTCAATTTTGCCAATTTCGTTGTTGTAAGCATCATCCTGAACAAATTGAATTAAGGCATATTCATCTCTTTCAAGAATTGGTCCCCAGTATGTAATAAAGTCAGTTTTTTCAGTGGAATTAAATCCAATTTGATCTAAAGAAGTCTCTAAAAAGCTGACAACATTTTCTTTGGCAATTACGAATCCTTCGATACTATTTTGTTCGAAGCTATAATTCAAATCATCCGTTTTTCCTTCCCAAAATAAATAAGGGTAGTTTTCACCACCTACAAACAGATTATCGTCCTTTATATTAACTGTCCATCCATCTTTGTATTCTGGATAAGTGAAAATGAATTCTCCAAGAGGATCTAATTTAATATCAACAGTTTTGTCTTCCTCTGAATATAGATAGATTACAGGTTTCCTTTTGACAGTGCTATTCCCGATTCTATCTTTTATGAGATAGACATCCATATCAATTCTATGCTGCGCTTTGAAATCATAATTCTCAATAACAACTTCTGACCATCCTTTTAAGTAAAAATATACAGTTGAGTCTGAACTTTCTAGAACAATTTTAAAGTAGCCATCACCATCAGTTCTAATAAATATTCCTGAAGACGTACAACCAACTAGGCAATTCTCAATTGGGTTTGTACTAGAGTACATTTTGACATGTCCTTCTAGGATAAATTTGTTTTTTTTGATATCAGGATCTAATACGTCCGTGATCACAGTGTACTGAATGGGCAATAATATTGCATCTTCAATCGCTTGCGAATTGTGATATAGGCATAGAAAAAAAACAAGGCTTAGAAATCTCATCAGCTAGGGTTTTGTTGAATTACAAATCAAGAAGAGATAGGTTCAATTAAAAACCTTCTTTTATTTTTTCGAAATGTTCGAACTTTTCCTGAATATACGTAATCAGTTCATAATCAGTAGCTCTTTTTAAGAATTCAGTGTTCAAGTGAAGGAATCTAATAAATTCATCATAGTCAGCAGAGCTCAAATCAACAATATCATTATGAACATAAAGTCTTAAAATTTCTCGCACAACATCATCCTGTTGATCCTGAAATTCCATCTCTGCAATTCTTCGTTTTGTTTTTTCCCTTTTAGAAAAAGCGATATATAGCGCTGTGATGGGACTAGAAATAGCATTTGAAACTGTCACTACAGGTGTTTCTCTTTTAGCTATGGCTTGTCTCTCTTCTTTAAGTTGATCAAGCGTCTTTATCGGGACAACGATTACCGTTTCGCTTGTGTACTCTAACGATTCAATAAAAAGGTTCACAGAATACCTCTTTTTATATGAGCTATCCGCAAAACTTATGTACAATGTTTGATAACCGACTACTGAGATTCCAATTTTGTCTTTTTTCTTAACCGTAATTGAAAAGGATCCATCTGAATTTCCGAAAATCCCTTTTCCAACTGACTTATTGACTACAACTAAGTCATAGAAACCGACATTGAAGACAGAATCTTTCACATTTCCATGAACAGTCACCAAGGAGTCTTGATAATTTACTTGAGAAATTGAGGCCAGGCTTAACGCTAGCAGAAGGGATAGAAAAAGAAACTTCATATTAAGATTAAAGTAACAAAAATTACTCCAAAGTCAACCTTAAACTTTGTTAAGGACTTTAAAACATTTTTTACTGATTCAATCACTCTACTCAAGTTTTGATGTAAATTTACATTATGAAAACAGTAGTTGTTGGTTTGTCAGGCGGTGTAGATTCATCAGTTGCAGCTTACCTTCTCAAAGAAGATGGCTATAACGTGATTGGTATTTTCATGAAGAATTGGCATGATGAATCAGTAACAATTTCTGATGAATGCCCTTGGATAGATGACAGCCAGGATGCCCTACTCGTTGCTCAAAAATTGGGTATTCCTTTTCAAACCTTAGATCTATCTGCAGATTACAAAGAGAGAATTGTAGATTATATGTTCTCAGAATATAAAGCTGGCCGCACACCTAACCCAGATGTGCTGTGCAACAGAGAGATTAAATTTGACATCTTTTTAAAAGAAGCTGAAAAATTAGGTGCCGACTTTGTTGCGACTGGCCACTATTGCCAAAAAGGTGAACGAGACGGTATGTTTCAATTAAAAGCTGGGGCAGATAAAAATAAGGATCAAAGTTATTTTTTATGTCAATTAACCCAAGGGCAGTTGTCAAAAGCTCTTTTCCCTATTGGTCATCTTCAGAAATCAGAAGTTAGAAGAATTGCAACCGAACAAGATTTAATAACTGCCGACAAGAAAGATTCGCAAGGATTATGTTTCATTGGGAAAGTTAAACTTCCAGTTTTCCTTCAACAACAACTC
>JBLFXO010000386.1:0-3189 GCA_047609865.1 Arenicella sp. | reverse complement strand
GGTAAATCATCATCACCTTCGGCTACGAAAGTCTCAGCGTTGTCAGCTGAAGCTGGTGTACCAGTTGAAGCACCTAATGGATCAATTTTCCAAGCATCTAAAGAATTGAAGAAACGAACAACACCATCTTTAGGGTTAGTCCATTCTCTACCTCTTAAGAAGAAGGTAACTTCTACATTATCTCCTATTTTAAAGTTGTTTAATAAATCGCATCTGTCTTGAACAGCTTGAAACTGGATAGTTTGTGCGTATTGACCCGAAGCATCTACTACTACGAATTCTCTCTTCTTGAATGAATCAGATATTTGTTGAACATCACTAATTACCTTCAATTCTCCTTTTAATGTATACATCCTAAATTGGTTTACTTGTTGTTGTTAATTATTGAATGACAATAAAGTCATCCAGGCTTCTTCTAATTTATCTTCTTTGAGTAATCCTTGCGCTTTTTTGTGCAATTCTACTTCTAATTTCACTTGTTGGTCTTCCAAAGAAACGAATAAATCACTTAACTCAATCAATTTATAATCATTGACATCTGTCTCATTTGGTAATTCTACGATTCCAGCAAGGTGACCTAAGTCATTTCCCGTTAAAATGTTAGAGTTTCTAACGTCTTCAGGTAACTCATCAAATCCAATGCCTTTAGTAACAATTGGTTTATTTATTTCAAACATTGAATTTTGATCTGCTCTGCAATACCAGTTTCCTCCCATTCTAGAAACCAAATCGATTTTATGTTGATCTATTCTTCCATCTTCTCCAATCACTCTCTCATCAATGTGAATTTTGGTGACTTCGCAAATCACTAAATTTCCTGCTCCACCTTCTTGCCCCAACTCAATCACTTCATTCACTTTACACTCGAACTGTACTGGTGACTCTGCTACTCTGAAGGGTTTTATAGTTTCAGATTTCAGTTTGGTGAATCCAGCTTTCTCAAATTCATCCACTCCTGCTTCGTATGGAGAACTTGCCAATGACATTTGATGAACAATATCATGAGTAACAACATTAATAACCACTTCGGCTATTTGCTTCACGTTATTATAAGTGTCTTTTGTTGTATTGGTACGCCCTGATCTCGCTGGTGAGAAAATCATTATAGGCGGATTCGCTGAAAAGACATTGAAAAAACTGAAAGGAGCTAAATTTGCATTGCCATCTTCATCAATCGTACTTGCAAAGGCAATTGGCCTAGGCCCAATAGCTCCCAGGAGGTAGCCATGTAACTGCGGAATCGCTAAAGATTTAGGGTCTAAACTCAACATAGGCCACAAAGGTATTTAAAATAACCTCTGCAGCCTATGCTTGTTAATAGATTGTAGATAAATATTATTCCTACAAAAGAAGAGTTAACTATCTTCTAAATAATCCAGACGCATTCAATGTTCCTAACCCTTGAGGACAACATCTCATTGTATCTGGCTCAGTTCTGAAGTTTTCATACTTCGCACCATACCCTTGAACTTCAATTTCATATTTAGTTCCAAAGAAGAACCATTTTCTAGAAACTGTATAGGTTGGGTGAATTAAAATATCCCAATCTCCACCTTCAAGCTGTTTAGGTCTTATTTTTGAGGGGGTTATAAGTTAATTGTCTACCAATTGTAACTTTTAGTTATGTTGAGCGTCCTACCATTGACCCCTACATGAAAAATGACCGCAAAGGAGTATAATAACTGTGTTGACCAATATGCTGATAACATCTATCGGTTTGTGTTGAAGCACCTCAAGAATGAGGATGACGCTAAAGACGTGGTGCAAGATACTTTTACAAAGGTGTGGGTTAAGAAAGAAGGAATAGACGCGACAAAAGCAAAGTCTTATTTGTTCACAACAGCTCATCATACTTTAATTGATGTAGTGAGAAGGAATAAACCAAAAGAGGATATTGAAAGTTTAGATAAAACTCATTTTGAAAAGCCTTTAGAGAATATGGATTTGCAAGACATCTTACATGATGCGCTTGATCAATTACCAGAGATTCAAAAAACGGTTGTTTTATTAAGAGATTACGAAGGATACGGATATGATGAGATTGGAAAGATTACTGACTTAAAGGAAAGCCAAGTAAAGGTTTACATATTTAGAGCAAGAAAAAAATTAAAAGAAATATTAGTAAGTATTGAAGCAGTAATTGAATAGTGGAAAAGATTGATATACATAACTACGAAGCCTTTTTTCTAGATCACCTAGAAGGGAATCTTTCTGAAGAAGGACAAGAACAATTGTCGTCTTTCTTGGCAGAGAACCCTGAATTGCTAGATGAACTAAATGAAATGGGTGACATTAGTATTCTTTCACTTACAGAGCCAACTACCCAATTAAATAAAGAATTCTTAAAAGCTGATCCTGCAGTATTATCTGCATTAACTGTTGATGATTGGATGATTACCTCAGTTGAAGGTGATTTGTCAACTGCCCAGACGACCCAGTTAAATGATTACGTTGCTGCAAACGGATTAGAAAAGTCGTTCAAAACTTATCAAGCAACAAAATTAGAAGTGAATCAGGCTGAGACCTTTGGTTCTACTTCAAACCTGAAAAGAAAAGGTGGATTCGTAGTTCCAATGTATGCCAAGTGGGCAAGTGTTGCGGCTATTCTCTTAGTTGGGTTCTTAACAATCGATTTCAATTCTGAAGAAGAAAGTCTTTCGGACGCTTTCATTCCTGAAACGGCACTTAATTTTCAAAAGAGATCTAAAACTGATTTTGGTTTGAGAATTATTAGTAGTGAGGATGAAAACGTTGAATCAGTTACTAATTCATATGAGATTGTTAGAGAAGATAATTTTGTAAATATTGTAATTCCAGAAGATGAAGTGATTGATACAATTGCTCCTTTTATAATGCCAGATGTTAATGATGATCCAATCGTAAACCTTGATAAGGACAGAGATTCTTCAATTGTTAATCCAGATATTGTTCCCGTAAAAATTGAGGAAGATGAACAAGACGAAATTACAGAGACCGTGATGCCTGCAAAAGAGAATGATGTGGTGACTGAAGAACCATACAAATTGTTCACCAATGCGACTGGAAACTTATTGAATAGAGATGTAAGTTTCACAAGAGATCGCAAAAAAGAATCTGATGACTACGTGGCGTACCACTTTAAGGTAGGGCGTTTCGAGTTCGACAGAAAAAAATCCAAATAAAAACCAATCAATTGTAACTATAGGATAC
>JBLFXO010000385.1:0-3192 GCA_047609865.1 Arenicella sp. | reverse complement strand
GCTGAACTACAATCACTAATAACTAAACTTTCATAAATGGCGGTTCACGAAATAAGCTCTAAACATTTGAGCATATCTGATATTGCAGATATCGTTAATGAAAATAAAAGCTTGGCCCTTTCGTCAGAATCGGCTACAAAAATATCGGCTTGTAGAGCGTACTTAGATAAAAAGTTGGAGAGCGGAAATGATGTGTTTTATGGCATCAATACTGGCTTTGGTAGTCTGTGTGATACGGTTATCTCAAATGAAGATTTAAGTAAACTGCAATCTAATTTGGTGAAATCTCACGCCTGTGGTTTGGGAGAAGAAGTTCCTCAAGAAATTGTGAAACTTATGCTATTACTTAAGGTACAAGGTTTGTCTTACGGACATTCTGGATCTCAATTAGAGACTGTACAGAGGTTAATTGATTTTTATAACAACGATCTTACACCAGTTATTTACCAGCAAGGTTCACTTGGAGCCTCTGGTGATTTAGCGCCATTGGCACATATGTCGCTAGCTTTATTGGGTGAAGGAGAAGTGTATGTAAAAGGAGAGAGAATGACTGCCAAAGAGGCGCTTGCCCAATTTGGATGGCAACCTATGATACTGCAATCAAAAGAAGGATTAGCATTATTGAACGGAACTCAGTTCATGAGTTCATACGGAATTTGGTGCCTGATTAATGCAAACCAGCTTTCAAACGCCGCAGATGTAATAGGGGCAATTTCTTTAGAAGGATTTGATTGTAGAATCAGCCCATTCTCAGCAAACGTAAATCAAGTAAGGAATCAAAAAGGACAAATAGAAACCGCAGCTATATTCAGAGAGTTATTGAAGGGTTCAGAGATTATCTCCCAGGCCAAACAACATGTTCAAGATCCATATTCATTTAGATGTATACCGCAAGTGCATGGAGCATCCAAAGATGCAATTGCTTATGCTTGTGGAATTTTTGAGAACGAAATTAATGCAGTAACTGATAATCCAACAATATTCCCTGAGACAGATGAAATCATTTCAGCTGGCAACTTCCATGGTCAACCTTTAGCAATCACTTTAGATCTTATGGGAATTGCATTAGCAGAAATCGGGAACATATCCGAAAGAAGAGTTTATCAATTGATTGGTGGAAATAGAGAATTGCCTGCCTTTTTAGTCGCAAATCCAGGACTTAATTCAGGATTTATGATTCCACAATATGCTGCGGCATCTGTAGTAAGTCAAAACAAACAGTTAGCTTCACCGGCATCTGTTGATTCAATTGAATCATCAAACGGACAAGAAGATCATGTAAGTATGGGAGCTAATGCCGCGACCAAATGTTTCAGAATCGTTGAGAACCTAAAGAAAATTTTAGGTGTAGAAATCTTTAACGGAACTCAAGCCTTGCATTTTAGAAGACCTTTGAAATCATCAGAATATTTAGAACAAGTGGTAGCTGAATACAGAAAATCAGTGCCATTTGTTGAAGAAGATATAATCATGCAACCTGAAATAGAGAAATCAATTTCATTTATTCAAACAATATGAACGTAGACGAAGAATTATTAGATGCCAACCTTCAAGTAGAAGAGAAAAGAGGTCAAACCTTAAAAGTGCTCTGCATCCTATCATGGGTATGGATTGGAATAACAGTCATAATGCTATTGTTTTCAGCAGTTTCAGGAAAAAAAACGGATTCTCAAATGATGGAGGAGAGATTAGAAATCATGAATGCCATTCCTGATGGTCCAGGAGCTGAAATGTCTGTAAGTATGTATGAGGATATTCTCAGAATGAGTGAAAAGAGCAATGAGTACTTTTATGAATTAATGGGACTTAATTTCTTGGTTATCCTTCTTGGTTTTACGTCAGTTTTTATGATGTTTAAATTGAAGAAAGTAGGATATTACATTTATGTTTTATACAGTATTCTGCCAATCTTAGTGGTGGGTTGGTCTATTGGCTTTTCTGGATTCATGGCAATTCTTACCATTGGTTTTTCTGCCATTATATCAATAACGTTTCTCATACTTTACGGTAATCAGCTTAAAAGAATGTCGTAAAACAAACTTTCATCATTCTTTTGACGTTTAACTTATTGTGAAACTCTTTTTAATCATATCTCTTGTCGTTCTTACTATTTCTTGTAAAAAGGAAAATGATGGAGATATTATATATGGTTATGAATACTTTCCGGATGAAGAGGGTAAGTATGTTTCTTATGACGTGATGGATATAGTTCATGACGACCCTTCTGAAGTTCATGACACTGACTTTTTTCAAATTAAAGAAGTAATAGGCGAAATTGAAATTGACGGAGAAGGGGATGAAACCAAGAAGTTGTATCGATACATTCGTCAATCAGATACTTTAAGTTGGGCATTAAAAGATGTTTGGATAATCAAGAAGACCAATAGGTCTGTTGAAGTTGTTGAAGAGAATCAAAGGAAGATTAAGATGGCTTACTCCATTTCTTATGATCAGTATTGGGATTGCAATGCACTCAGCACTTTAGATGCAGAACAATGCTATTATGATAATGTCTATATGCCGATTTCTGTAGGAGGTTTCGATCACGATTCGTCTGTCATAGTTGAGCATCAAGACTTTACTTCTTACATTGAAGTTCTTAGGTCATATGAAGTTTATGCCCCAAGAATTGGTAAGATTCTATCAGTAAAAAGAGATCTTGAAATTAGTAATGGCGATACTCTAGACATTTACAAGGGCACCGAGCTGTTTTATACAGCATTTGATTGGGGAACCGAATAGTTCAAAAGTAAACGATTCCGTTAAGAAATTAATTTCTTATTGAATTGGTAGATTAAAGAACGTATCATTGTCCAAAATCCTCCTCATGAAACTATTATTGCTAATTCTTTCTGTCTGCCCTTTAGTCAGTTTTGCGCAAGATGCCGCGAACAATTTTTGTGTACCAGTCAGTGCTACTGTTTCCGAAAGTCCAGCAGCAATAACATTAAATTGGACTGAGAATGCCGCCACTGGTACTACCTATAATATTTTCAGGAAAAATGTAGATGCTTCAGGTTGGGGTTCAAGTATTGGAAACGTTGCGGTAGGTACAACTACTTATACAGATAACAATGTAAGCGTTGGGGATACCTATGAATATCTTGTTCAAAAAGTATCCGGGGGAACTCTCTATTCTTGGGGTTATATTAATGCTGGAATCAAAAGAGATTTGACATTCAACAGGGGAGA
>JBLFXO010000384.1:0-3193 GCA_047609865.1 Arenicella sp. | reverse complement strand
ATCAGTATTTCGCTAGAATCAACATCAATACCAACAGATTTATAGTATTCAGAAAGTTTATTTCTGTAAGAAAGAAAACCGGCAGAATGACTATACTCAATAACTTCTCTTCTAATATTTTTGATTGCTTCCAATGCAACTGATGGAGTCGCAATATCTGGTTGTCCAATATTTAAATGAAGGACTTCTTTTCCTTGTTTCAATGCTTTCTCTGCAAAAGGGACTAATTTTCTAATTGGTGATTCAGGCATTGATTGCCCTTTAGAAGATATTGATGGCATAAGTGTAATTTTTTACCAAATTATTCAGAATAATTTGAATGGCACTTATTTTAATCTAGGAAAATTGAATTGATATTTGAATCCTTTTGTGGTATCCAACTTTAACTCGCCGTCAAGTTGATCTGTAAGATCATATAGAAGCTCCATTCCGAGAGATTCTTCTTTTAATTCATCTATGCTCAAGTCGGCCCCAATTCCATCATCCGAAATCATCAAATTTGTCTCCGTTTCTGAGTTCTTGAGTCGAACGAAAATGGTTCCGCTTTCTTTGCCTTCAAAGGCGTGCTTAATTGAGTTTGAAATCGATTCATTCAGAATGAGGCCCAAAGGAATCAAAGAATCAATGCCATACTCAGCGTCATCAATCTCGAATTTGAACTCTATATTTTCTTTAAAATCTAAAGAAGTTATCAAGTTTGCAGAAAGCTCAGCAACGTATTCTTTTACATTCAATCTTGAAAGGCTATCACTTTTGTAAAGTTTTTCATGAATCAATGACATTGACTGAATTCGATTTTCGAGTTCTTTTAATTTCTCTGAATAGTTAGAAGGATTAATGTATTCAGATTGAATTCGAATTAAACTATTGATGATTTGAAAGTTGTTTTTGACTCTGTGATGAACTTCTTTCAGTAGGATTTCCTTTTCTTCTTTTGGAACTGAGCTTTTTTCAAGTTTTGCCGTTTCACTTCTACTTTGATAAAGTCTTCTTCTATTTTGAATGTAAATAAAGGCAATTATGAAGATGAGAATCACTAATCCTCCTATAATCAAGACGTAATTCCGTTTTGCTACAGAATTGGCCAGCTCTTCGTTTCTATTTTCAGCATCCTTCAATTCTTTCTGGAGGATCAACTGCTCTCTCTGGATACTGTCAGAAAGCATTTCGAAACTCATTAACTCAAATTCAATTTGATTAGATTGATTCAAGTCTCTTAATGTTTCATCAGCATCCATAAATCTAGAGTAGTAGGAGGCTGACTTTTCAAAATCTCCATTTTTGAAACAGGAGAACCCAAGTATTCTAAGAACCTCTTTATCAAATTCTAATACATGATATGGTCTAGCAATTTCCAATGCCAGCTCACCTTTCTCAATTGCCGGTTTCCATTCTTCTTTGAAATAGTGAATTCTTGAATAAACTTCTAACTCAGTAGCAGTTCCGTAATAATCAGATCTATCAAATTTCAATTTATAAGCAGAGTCAACATAAAGTTCAGCCGTTTGGTAATCTTCCATTTTAATGTGCAAATTAGCGAGGTTGTGATAGATAAAGCTGAGTTTCTCCGCATCTTTAGCTTCTCTTCTTATCTCCAGCGTCTTGAACATGTAATAAGCCGAAGAATCATAATTGTTTTCATTCTTGTAAACATTTCCAAGGTTGTTGTAACAGTCTCCCAATGAATTCAAATTGCCCATTGGAGAGAAGATTTGAATCGCTTCTCTGTATTTCTGCTTCGCTCTTCGATTTTGTCCAATGCTTTTATAGATGTTACCTATATTAATTTTTGTACTTCCTTGACCAATGGTGTCATGGATAGATGCGTAATATAAATTGGCCTGATTATACGCCTGTATCGCTTTGGGATAAACACCCAAATGTTTGTACGAAATCCCAAGTTTTCGATAAGTTTCAGCTATTTGTGCAGTATCCTTCGTGATTGAACTCAGTTCAACAGATTGATTGAAATAATTGATTGACTCTTCAAATCTACTAGCTTGAGCTAAGGTAATACCAATACGAAATTTGATATTATTTAAAAGGGTTAGATCTTCAAGCCCTTCTGCTAATATTTCAGCATTTTCGAGAAGGCTTAATGCACTGTCAGCATCATTAGAAGATTGAAGTGCTTCAGCGGACAACAAGAAGTTAGCAATGCTTACTTCAATATCATTTGATTGAAATTCAAGGCTTTCTTCAGCTTGTGTAAAGCTCAAAGATGAGGTCAAGCAAAAGATGCTAAGTAAGAGATTCTTCATTCTACTTTTAAGGTAAAGTCGTACAAATTTAAGAATTAAAGGGTTTACTCTAGGAATTCTGAAGAAATGAATATTCTTTAGTTATTTTTGCATTGAAATGTCTGAGAAGAAATCAAAGTTTGACTTCATAGTTTTTAAGCGATTGCTGGCGTATATGAAAATATACAAAAAGGTTAGTTTATTAGCTCTGAGTGCAGTAGTAATTATAGCTTTGATTAGTATCTTTCAACCTTACTTAATTGGTCAAATTATTAACCGTTTTGTTGTCAGCGATAAAACTGGCGACCCTTTTTATTGGCAATGGATGGTTGATATGTTTGGAGCAGAAATGACTCGCTCTGGTCAGATATTAGCTTGGACGATCGTTATTTTCGTTTTCTTAATTCTAGAAGGATTTTTCACTTTTTTCACTACTTATTTAGGTGCTCTTTTAGGACAGAGTATTATTAGGGATATGCGAATGAAGTTATTTGCACATTTAAATTCTTTCAATCTTAAATTTTTCGATAGAACTCCAAATGGCGTAGTGGTAACTAGAGTTGTCTCTGATATTGAGGCTATTAATGAATTTTTCTCAAGTGGATTTATCACGCTAATAGGTGAGCTTATCAAGATCATTGCTATTCTTTGTGTCATGTTTCTAATGAGTTGGAAACTGGCACTTCTGGCATTGATTCCTATACCTCTCTTGTTGATTGCTACGCGTATTTTTGCGAGAGCCATGAAAAAGACCTTTCAAAAAGAGCGAGTTCAAGTTACAAGGTTAAACACCTTTGTTCAGGAGCACATTTCTGGAATGTCAATAGTTCAACTTTTTAGCAGAAGCAAAAGAGAGTATAATTTGTTTAAAGGAATAAATGCAGAACATAAGCAAGCACACCTAGATGGAATCTGGGCGTTTTCAATTTTCTTTCCGGTAGTTGAATTGTTAA
>JBLFXO010000383.1:0-3193 GCA_047609865.1 Arenicella sp. | reverse complement strand
AACTGCGGTATCAGTTCCAAATACTTGGCAAACAACTGATTTTACTGCGACATTTACAGATGCAGATAACGTTGGTGGATCAGGCATTCATCATAAGTTTTATCAAGTGATTGATTATGACGGAGCGGAGTGGAGGGCGAATGAAGCTAATGGTTTCTTCTCCGACAATTTTGACGCAGTGATTCATCCAGACTGGACACAACAAGTGGGAACTTGGGGAATTAATTCATCAGTTCTAAACCAATCAGATGAATTGAATACCAACACGAATATTTGGGCAAATCTTAATCAGGATAATTACGATCAATGGCTTTATCATTTTTCAGCTAAGGTGTCTGGGACAGGAGGAAACAAAAGAGCTGGATTTCACTTTATGTGTGATGATCCAACTTTACCTAATAGAGGTAACTCTTATTTTGTTTGGATAAGAACAGATGACGATAAGGTACAAGTCTATAAGACTGTTGCAGATGTTTTTACACTTGAAGAGGATATCAGTATGGTGTTGAATGATGATCAATGGTATGATTGGAAAACGATCTATGATAAGTCAACAGGGCTTATTCAATTGTACTTAGACAATGTTTTAGTTGCCAGCTGGGTGGACGCAAGTCCTTATACAACTGGTAATTCAGTTTCATTCAGATCAGGAGATGCAGCAATGGATGTTAACAACATGAAGGTCTATCATAATCGTTCTTCTTCTGAATTAGTGACTATTAATATTGGGAATGACGTTCAAAATGAAAATGCAGATCCTTTCACGCATGCAGCAAAAGTGAAAACTATTGCGATTGATAGCTCAGCTAATATTTCTTCAATAGCTGAACAATTGGTTAATGTTGATTGGACCCCGCCACTTGACATTGTGAACATCAATGATGGATTAGCTACTGATATTAATTCTATCACTTCAAATACTGAGATTTCAGCCAATTGGTCTGGAGCCAGCGATCCTAATTCAGATATTGCTTCTTATTGGTATTCAATCGGAACAGCTCCAGGATTGCAAGATATAGTGCCTTACACAAACAACTGGTACAACGATACAGTAACCCATTCAGGATTAAGTCTTGTTGAAGGAACGACTTATTATGTATGTGTCTATGCCGAAAATGGGGCGGGCTTATTGTCAGATACTATTTGTTCTGATGGTCAAACCTTAGTTCCTCCAACAGCTACACCTGATGCTGGCTTTATTATTCCAAATTCATATATCTGCTCATTTGAGCCAGTAGTTGTTCAGAACTCAAGTACAGATGCGCAAACATATTCTTGGGATGCGCCAGGTGCGACTCCTTCCATTTCGGTAGATCCGAATCCTACATTTGCTTACACAGCAACTGGCTTTTACGATATTACATTAATTGCTACTGGAGTTGGAGGGACAGACACTGAAATCCAAACCATATTTGTGAACATTGATACAGTTCCTGAAGCAATTTTCAATCCTTCCGCAAACCCAGTAGATCTTTCTAGTCCAATCGTAAGTTTTGTGAACACGTCATTACATGCAAACGGGTATTTATGGGATTTCGGAGACGGAAACATCTCAACAGATGCTCAGCCTTGGCATACTTACACAGCGCTTGGAGCTTTCACCGTTGAATTAGTGGCCGTGAATGGCAACTGTCCTAATGACACTACAAACATGATTATGAATGTGATTGATGACTTAGGTATGTTGAACGGAATGTCTGGTGTTGAAGTTTATCCTAATCCAGCAACCGAAGATTTAATAATTGAGTTAAGTGATACCTGGTCAAAGAATGTGACAATTGAGTTGTTAGATGCCAGAGGTAGAATTATCTACAAAGATGACTATAACAATACTTCAAAAATTCAACTGAATTTGATTGATTTAAACGTTCATGACGGCGTCTACTTTTTGAGACTATCTGATGATGAAAAAGTTGGAAGTCAGAAAATTATGGTTAAACGTGGCTAGAAATTTGACAAAAGGATTTTGAGGTAACCTTATTTATAAGTAACTTCGCCCATAGAGATTTGCTTTTAGTTAAATTTCTGGTTTTATAGTTTTGCAGGAAAAAGGAAACAATCCAAAAGATTGTTTCCTTTTTCTAGTTTATAGCGTTAAAGTCATAAATGAATCACAAGAGAAATGGCCTGTATCGCCCAATGATTCTGGAATATATTCAAATCCACTTCTCTCATATAGTTTTCGTGCCGCATCCATACTAGCAAAGGTCTCAAGGTATACCAGTTCATAACCGTATTTTTTTGCAAACTCCAAACACATCAGCATTAAAGCTTGTCCTATTCCTTTTCCTCTGGCCTCTTCATTCAGAAACATTCTTTGTAATTCACAGTAGTTTTTGACTTGATTTGGAATTGGAGCAATTCCAGAACCCCCTAAAATTTGGCCATCCTGTTCCGCAATGAGATAGATCGATCCTAATTCTTGGTAAGCATTAAACATGAAATCTGTTGCTTTATCAGTATAAACTGTTCCATCCAAAGCAAGGTCTAAAGCTTCTAGAGTCTCTTTAATGACTTTTGAAAGCCCAGCATTGTCAGACTCCTTTATAAGACGATAAGTGATTTCCATTGTTGAACGAAAATACACCATTCAAATCAATATTTGAACATTCAGCCATTCTAAACTGTTTAGCCCATAATTCTTCTTAATTTTATAAAAAATCACTTTATGAAATCCTTATTAACTGCAATTTTATTAGTTGGATTAGCAATGTCTTCATTCGCTCAGAAAAAGAAGAATGATGATGCTGAGCCAAAGGCAAAAGTTAATTCTTCATTAGTTTCTGGTTTGTCTTTCAGATGTATCGGGCCGTCTTTAACAGCGGGTAGAATAGCTGACATTGCAGTTAACCCAGATAATTCAAGTGAATATTACATAGCAGTGGCTTCTGGTGGAGTTTGGAAAACATCTAATCATGGTGTTACTTATGATCCGATTTTTGATGGAGAAGGCTCTTATTCTGTTGGATGTGTGACGCTTGATCCATCTAATTCAAATACTGTTTGGGTAGGAACTGGAGAAAATAACAATCAACGGTCAGTTGCTTACGGTGATGGAGTTTATAAATCTGTTGATGGCGGAGGTTCATGGGAAAACATGGGGCTTGAAAAATCAGAGCACATTTCTAAAGTAATTGTTGACCCAAGAAATTCAAATGTAGTTTATGTTGCCGCTTATGGTCCACTTTGGTCT
>JBLFXO010000382.1:0-3199 GCA_047609865.1 Arenicella sp. | reverse complement strand
GGTATCGTCTATCACCTTGGCAGATGATGAGCTGAAGAATGCCAATTGGCTTTCTGAGTTTGTTGCTAAAGGGCTTGCGAATGCTGAGTTTCACCGAACAATCAAATCTGGTTCAGACATCCAATCACACGAATCTATAGATATTGATTTTGATTTCGAATCACTAATTTATACTAAGATTAATCACATAAGTAATTCTCAAAACTGGGATATCTTAACCAAAGATGGTACTGTGAAACCTCCTAAAATTGAAAGAATTTATCCGAAATCAAAAATAACGCCTTGGACAAATAAGCTAGGTAATGGCGAGTATACCGAGACTTATTCGAAAGAATTAAATAATTGGCTCGTTTTCAAAGATCTTTCGAAGTTATTTGAAGCACTATCTCTATCAACATTTGATGATGCGGTGAATGGGATTTTTTATTCTGATGAAATTAAATGGTTAAAGAAGCAATATAAATCTAAGGAGCTATCTACTTCTAAGCTTTGGAGACAGCTCACTTTTGATTCAAAAGGGAATGTCATAGGCTTGTCAGCTTCTTATTTAGAAAAAAATTGCTCTTATGAGACTGAGAAAGAGTCGGTACAAATCATTAATAAAAATGGTCAACAGTTATCGATATCGCCTGTTGATGAGAAGATAAAAAAAGTGGTTTCCGCGGTCTTTTTGAAAATAGGAGATGATGCCCTTTTAGTGCATAATAAAGATTTGAATGTTTATCTCAATAAGTTTTGTCCAGAAGTTTTCCCTGATCCTTTAAGGATTGAAAAGGATTATCTCTTGGCACTTCACAAAGCCTCAAAAAGAGGCTTTGAACGATTCGATTCTTTTGCCGTGAATGAGTAAAAGAAAACTCAAACAATATCTCGAAGGCTTAACTAAAAAAGAGCTTGAATTGCAAGTCCTCGAACTGCATGACAGACTCAAAGAAGTCAAAGATTTTTATGGATTTGTTTTTAATCCGAAAGAGGATAAAATGTTGGATGAGGCAAAGTTTAGAATTTCAAAAGAATATTTTCCGCCTGGAACAAGAAAGCCCAAGAAAAGAAGGTCTGTCGCTCAAAAAAAAATCAAAGAGTTCATTAAGTTGGGGGTAGAACCAGGTGTAATTGCTGAATTAATGCTTTATAACATTGAGGTGGCCGCAGTCTTTAATTCTAAAAACCCTTCTAATCAAGACTCATTTTATCGGAGCATGTTGAAATCGTTTCAAGAAGCGACAACTTATATGAAAGGGAATTCTTTACAATCAACTTTTTCTGAGAGAGTCCTTGAAATCGTTGAACAATCTTTCAAGCAAAACTGGATTAATCGTTCTGCCTTTGAAGACACTATGGATAGTTGGCCATAAAGAAAGGCCAGCATAAAAGCCAGCCTTATTCTTTTCTCAAGCAAATATTATTCTACAATCGTCATTTCATCAATTAGATGAGTTGCGCCTGCATACTTATCAATCACAAACAAAATGTATCTGATATCGGCACTTATTGTTCTTTGAAAGTCTTTTTCAAATGCGATATCTCCGCTCATAGCTTCCCAGTTGCCATCAAATGCGCAGCCAATTAATTCGCCTCTAGCATTCATAACTGGGGAACCAGAGTTTCCTCCTGTAATATCATTGTTAGAAATGAAGTTCACCCACAATGTACCGTCTTTACCATATCTGCCGTAATCCTTAGCTTCATATAGTTCCTTTAATTTAGCTGGGACAATGAACTCGTCACTTGTTGGATCTTCCTTCGCCATTAATCCATCAATAGTTGTGTAATAGTCGTATTCATTTCCTTGAGCGCTATAAGCTAAAACGTTTCCGTAAGTTAATCTCAAAGAGAAATTCGCGTTTGGATAATACTTCATTTTTGGATTCATTTCTCTCAGAGCCTCTATGAATAAACGATTTGCTCTAGTCAGTTTTGCTTTCGCCTGGTTGACGGCAGGACCGTATGACAAATATCTGAAGTTGTTCAAAAGAGCCATGTTCAATTGAAATAAATCGTCTGTTGCTAAGACTGATTTTGTTGGGTTTTCAATGAACTCTGCATAACGATCTTTGTCAGTGAATACTGAGTTCTTGAATGCGTTAGTCACAAGTTGTTGTACCGATTCATTTTTCTTGATTAAGCTGTCCATCATAGATGGAAGTTGGTCTTCAGGAACATCAATTGAATACATTTCAAACATGGCTGTTATCAACTTCTCTTCAGTAGGAGCATTGAACTTCATCCAGAATTCTTCAGACTTTGCTTTCAGCTTTTCCGCGACTGTCTTCAATTTAACTTCATTAATCTCATCTTCTTCTAGGATTAAATTTAATCTGAAATGGTCCACCATAAATTTGTTGATACCAACTGAATAAACTGATTCAAAATAGTAAACAGAGGTAGGGTTGATGGCGTCAAGAACTTCATGCGCGTCTTCCATATCTTTCAATACATTACCGTATTTGGAAGCACGTTTTCCCTCTTTTTCTTTAATCCAACTAGTGAATTTTGCTTCAATCTCTTTCTTTTTTTCTAAAACTCCATTCTTTTTAAGTTGTTCAGATTGTCCCATGAAATACTTCCAGTAATTACTTACTTGAGCATAAGTAGATGCATATTGAAGTCTAACCGCATCACTCGCTTTCATGTCTTCCTTCATTACTTCTAGCTTCTTTCCTCTAATTTTCACTCTGCTCGGTTGATCTCTTTCTGTCGCGTTTTCAACTCCATGAGAAGTTAAATACCTATCAGTTGATCCTGGATATCCCATTATGAAAGAAAAATCTCCTTCTTCAATTCCGCCAATGTTGATCGGTAAATGGTGCTTAGGGGAGTAAGGTTGATTGTCCATTGCAAATTCAGCTGGCTTATTTTCACTATTCGAATAGATTCTGAACATTGAAAAGTCACCTGTGTGTCTTGTCCACATCCAATTATCAGTGTCTCCGCCATATTTCCCAATTGCAGAAGGTGGCGCACCAACTAATCTCACGTCTTTAAAAACTTCACTGATGATTAGGTAAAACTCATTCCCTTCATAAAACGATTCAACATAGGCAACGTAATGTGTTCCATCAACAGCTTGAGTTGCCAGCTCAGTTGAAATCTCTTTGATCTTTAGGTTTCTTTCATCCTCATCCATTCCATCTCTTAAAACAGCCTTAATCTCCTTAGTCACATCTTTCATTTCAATCATGATAGTTGCGGTAAGTCC
>JBLFXO010000381.1:0-3223 GCA_047609865.1 Arenicella sp. | reverse complement strand
TTAATTCTCTCAGGTTTATGATAGCTAAGCCACCAATAAATCTTATAAAGGCTGAAACGAGTAATGTTGAGATGATGATTTGCATCCAATTTGGAGGAGACCATGCCCCAACCTTTATTTTCGCAACTTGCCGCTTTAGAATATCTACCAGATACCATAAAAGAAGAGCCAAAGCTAATGGAATGAGCAGAGCTTTTCCGATCACCAATCCTAATAAGATTAATGCAATTAAGAGAAGAGTTAAAGCTGGATGTTGAATACTTGATTTCACTGTTTCGAATTTAGCCAAATTATTATTAATTCGAGAACTACTTATAAATCCTGAATTTTGACTAAATTTATAGCAAATCAAACTATAAAGATGAAAAAATTAAGCTTACTATTAATATTCGCAGTTGGTATCATGATGATATCATGCGGAGGAGATGATGCAACAGAAACTACTACAGATGAAAATACTGAAGAGGTTGCAGATCACGAATGTTGTTCTGACGACTGCGCAGATGATTGTGAAATTCATGCAGATGAAAAGAAAAATTGTGAAAAGCCTTGTTGCAGTGATGATAAAAAATGTGACATGTCAAAGTGTGATACAACAAAAAAATGTGATCCAGCAACTTGTCATAAAGATGGTGAAATGTGTGGAGACGGAGATCATTGTGAAGCAGGAGATGTTGATGAGGAGATCATTGACGAAATCACTGACTAACTCAATTATTTAAAGAATTTTAGCTTCTTATTTCTATGAAATAAGAAGCTTTTTTATATACATATGAAGACGAAAGAAGAGATTGTAAAGGACTGGTTAACTAGGTATACCGGTACTGAATTAGCTGATTTTGGAGAGTATATTTTACTCACTAATTTCCAGGGATATTTAAAATTATTTTCTGAGCTATACGGTGTTGAAATTGTAGGTAATGATAAAGCTATGCCTACTGCAACTGCCAATGGAATCACAATGATTAATTTCACCATGGGTTCAGCAAATGCTGCAACTATTATGGATTTATTGTCCGCTATTTCGCCAAAAGCATGTTTGTTCTTAGGAAAATGTGGTGGATTGAAAAAGAAAACGGCTATAGGTGATTTGATATTACCAATTGCGGCGATCAGAGGTGAAGGGACTTCTAATGATTATTTCCCCCCTGAAGTACCTGCTCTCCCAGCCTTTACACTTCAAAGAGCAATCTCAACCACAATTAGAGAATTCGGCAAAGACTATTGGACAGGTACAGTTTACACAACTAACAGAAGAGTTTGGGAACATGATAATGAGTTCAAGGACTATTTAAGAAAAGTTAGAGCCATGGCAATTGACATGGAAACTGCAACTCTTTTCACAACCGGTTTTGCAAATAAGATCCCGGTAGGAGCCTTACTACTCGTATCGGATATCCCTATGATTCCTGAAGGAGTGAAGACTTCTAAAAGTGATAAGTTGGTCTCAAGTAATTTCGTCCTAGAGCATATCAAAATTGGAGTGAAATCGCTGGAAGAAATTAAAAACAACGGAACTTCAGTGAAACACCTCAGATTCCCCTACTCAGAAGATTAAACAAAACTTAAATGAGACTGTTTACGCCCAAAAACATTGTCTTTGAAAGCGAAGTTGAGCAGGCCAAATTCAATTTGATTTGGCGGCTTTCTTTGGTAGCTTTGATTGTACTCTCCGCACTAAGCTTGGTTTTCATCCCTGACCCTTCAAATGCTAAATACACTTATCTAATTGGGTGTTCTTTTAGTCTATTTGGTATACTCTATTTGAAATTAACGAAGAAATCTAAAGCCGTTTATATATTCTACGCAGCGGCAGGTTCTCTTTTGATGATGATTGACGCCAACGTCACCCTAGACACACCACATCTCGCAAATTATTTCTGGATAATGTTGGTCATAATATTGTCTGTATTTGGAACTACGTTGAGAATTGCTGCCTTTTTTTTAATTGTAAACTCCCTCGGTATAATTTACTACACTGTCTTCACAATGGACAAACATTACCATGTAATGAATTCAATTTCTGATGTAAACTCTATAGCTGTGGGTCTTGAGTTAATATGTGTAATTGGAGTAATCAGCTACGTCATGGTACTCTTTGTGAAAACGAGAAATTTAGCTGAAAAAAAATTATTAAAATCAAATGCTCAACTCGCTTCAAACAATACTGAAATATTGAAGCGAGATGAAGAGAAAACTATATTGGTTAAAGAAATTCACCATAGAGTCAAAAACAACTTGCAAATCATCATTAGCCTGTTAAGACTTCAAATGATGGACATCAAGAATACGGAGGCTAAAGAACATTTTTCAGAAGCAATAAATCGAGTAATGGTCATGTCGTCCATTCATCAAAAGCTCTATCAAGAAAAGAATTTGACTGACTTTAACTTGAAGGAATACATTGAAGAGTTAGCTGAAGAACTAAAAATGTTCTTTTGTGAAGAGTTTCCAATATCTATAGACACCAATGTTGACTTCAATAGAATTCATTTAAAAACGATCGTCCCTCTAGGGCTTCTATTGAACGAATTATTATCCAATTCATTTAAATATGCATTTGAAGATAAGGAAAGTGGCAATATTAAAATTTCAATCAAAGAAGATGGAGATTTCTTTATTCTAGAGTACTCAGATGATGGAAACTGGAAGAATTATGACTCTGAAGAGAATGGATTTGGTTTAGAGTTATTGAAAATATTGACTGAGCAACTCAATGGCACCAAGTATTTTGAAACAAATGAAAAAGGAACCTTCTATAGTTTCAACCTTCAATCTGTTCAAGATCGCAGCTGATTCTTCTCTAAGCTGAAATGGCCGTTTTTTTTGTTATCTTTAAATCCATCATTAAGCGAACTCAAGAAACATGTCAAAGAACTTAAGTGAATTAGCCGGTAAAAAAGGCATTAATACGAACTTATTTGAAGAATTAGGAATTGCGTCTCAAGAGACCGGAACTCCTTCAAGTGAAAAACTACAGGAATTAGCAGATAAATTTTTAGTTGGATTGTCTTCGGCCTACGGAACGACAACTTTCTATGATTTCATGAAGCCAGAGAATAAGAATAAGAAAGCTTATGTGTGTAATGGTACTGCTTGCGTTTGCAGCGGAAAACAAGAAGCGGTCACAACTGCTCTTAAAAATCATTTAAAAGAAGAAGAAATTGGTCATATGACTTGTTTAGGTCGTTGCCATGAAAACGGAGCATTCCATTATAACGGA
>JBLFXO010000380.1:0-3224 GCA_047609865.1 Arenicella sp. | reverse complement strand
GTATATACAGGTATTGAAAAGGTATGAACCTCCTTTTTTAACACGATAAACGTACACAACTAACCGAATTGAATCGCCTCAATAATAACCCAACGTCATTGGCTTGTAATGCCATTTTACAAGCATTGCCACAGGCCGTCATTTTAGTAAAAAATGATTTAACTGTAGTTTTGGTAAATACCGCTGCATTAAAATTATTTGGAATCTCAGAATCAAATTCAGAGTCAATTAAGGTCCTTTCTGACCTTTTCAATTCAGAACCTGCAAACAATCAAACTGAAACAAGTAGGCTAGAAGAAGCTATTCGAAACTTCAAAGGGCAATCATCCATCTCGATTTACGAAAGCCTTTCTTCCAGTTTTCATTTAAGTCCACTTGCGTTGAACGAACATGACTTAATTCAAATTAGCATAGCGCCTACGTTAAGTGATGAAAAAATATTTACTAAACTTTTCCAAGACTCTGCAGATGCAATCTTTATCATCGATAAAGAAACTCGCGAAATACTAGAAATGAACGATTTGTTCGTTGAACATATTGGATACTCAAAAGCCGAACTCTTACGAATGACTGCATGGGATATTGATAAGCGGATGACCGAAATTCAAGTTAATGACATTCGCTCTAAGGTTATTGATGATGGTGAAATTTGGTTAGAGCACATCCACATCCATAAATCTGGGCAAGAAATCCCCGTAGATATTAGAGCGAAGCAAGTTCAGTTCAAAGAAAAAGAATGTTATCAATGTTTAGTTAGAGATATCAGTGAAAAAAAAACAGAGTCTCAATTAGAAATAGAGGAAAGTAAGCAACGCTTTAGACAACTTACCGAAACGACAAAAGAGGCATTCTGGCTTACTGACTGGATTTCAAAAGAGACACTTTATGTAAGCCCGGCTTATGAGTCAGTATATGGCGGTTCTGTTAAGGGATTGATGGAAAATTCAAAAAGCTGGACCAATCAAATTCATAAAGATGACTATGAATGGGTTACCAAAGAATATGCAGAAAAAGGATTTAAAGGAGAATATGATGTAGAGTTTAGAGTGGTACATCCTGATGGTCAAATTAAATGGGTCCATGAACGAGCTTATCCCATTTATGAAAATGAAGAAGTTGTAAGAATCGCAGGATATTCTATTGACATTACTGCCAAGAAAGAAGCACTTCTAGCTATGGCCAGCAGTGAGACTAAGTATAAATCTCTTTTTGATGAGGCTAATGATGCAATTTTTATTCTCAATTCTAAGACAAAGGAGATTGTTGAGGTAAATGATAAAGCGTGCGAGTCTCTTGGCTATTCAAAATCCGAGTTAATCGGTCAGCGAACTACTCTAATTGACATCGAATTTGATCCTATTAAAAGGCGCTGGATTTCTGATGAAATTGATGAACAGGGAATAGTAAAATTTGAACATGGTCACATTCGAAAAGATGGAACCACATTTCCGATTGAAATAATTTCCAAAAAAATTATGTACGAGGGAATTGAAGTTTTTCAATCTCATTGCAGAGATATTTCCGATCGAAAACATGCGGAAGCAGAGGTTCAACGGTCGTATAAAGAAATTTTATTTGCACAGAACCTAAGTGACGCAGCCGAAAAGGGGGCTCAATTAAACCATCTAACGCATCAGATATCCGATGGAATCAAGGAATTAGTTAATCCAGATGCTCTGCGTCTTTATAGTTACAATAGTATTACTGAAACGCTGTCAATTGAAGTTGAAGAAATTGACCCAACCGTATTAATTAAGGTCGAGGCGTTAGCCCAGATTAAAACTAAGTCAGTTATTCCTGATGTTAAGTTAAACTCATTCATTCAAAAGTTAATCCGAGATAAAGAGACCGTTGTCATATCAGAACTTGCTGAACGAAAGCAATTTATTGAAGAGCACACAAAAAACAAAGTCCTGAAGAGGCTTGCGCCCTTTGTAGTTAAGCTAATGAAAATAGAAGAATTTATTTTACTTCCTATTTTATCTGGAAATGAAGTAATTGGAATTATCTCCTTAACGTTAGATCATAAATTAACAACGGAAACAATGGATGCAGTATCCAGATACATACGTCATGCCAATAACATATTAAATAAACTGAGAACTGACTTTGCTCTAACCAGTGCAAATGAAAAATATACCGACTTAATAGACAATTTAAAAGATGCCGTAATTTCTCAAGACGAATATGGGTATATTACTTTTTCTAACGCTGCTGCTCAAAATCTTTTCGGTTATTCTCAGCAAGAAATTATTAAACTAAAAGTTACGGATGTAATTCATCCTTTAGATCGAGTAAAATCATCTCGTTTTTATTCAGAACTTAGATCAAGTGGTTTTAATGCCAACTATATTGGCAGAATTATCACAAAACATGGAGAAACGAAATACATTGAGCTTAGCTCCACTGCTGTGCTTGATGAGAACAGTGAATTCAAAGGGTCTAGGGATATAGTAAGGGATATAACTATTCGAAAACTTCAAGAGAAGAATCAACACGTTCAGCAGGTTCTCCTGGAGAATGTTGCAAAAGGTGTTGAATTTGAACTGATCGTCCAACAAGCTTTATTATCGATGGAGGAAGTTAGGTCTGGCGAAATCTTAGCTTCAGTATTCTCTTATAATCGAATCGACCGTCAATTTGAAATGGTCGGTTGCAACTTGAAGAAGTACTCTCAATTTCTTGAGTCAATTGAATTTTCTGGGATGTATCCTACAAACGTTATAGACGAAACAACCGTTGAAGATTACGCAAGATTTAAAATTACAGATCCAACAATAGTTGAGTCTTATTCTTCCATTGGTTATGCGTTCCCTACTGTTTCAAGGCACCTTGGAATTAAGGGAGTAATTGTTTTATTCTTTGATACTAATAAAAACATTACCAGTGAAGAATTTGTGGCAATAAACTCTATTAACAACATCTTGAAAATCTCAATAGAGCATCATCAAAATAAAGATGAAATCAGGCGATTTACTGAAAATCTAGAAGCAGCAGTTGAACGAAGGACCATCGAATTAAGAAATGAAATTTTCGAAAGAAGGATGATCGAAAAAGAATTAGAAAAATCTAAAACACTTGCAGAAACCGCTAGTAGCGCCAAAACTAGCTTTTTAGCAAACATGAGTCATGAAATTAGATCACCTTTAAATGCAATTCTTGGGTTTAGCCAAATATTAAAAGGAATGTCTGTCAAGGAAGGACTTTCTAAAAAATCACAACAA
>JBLFXO010000379.1:0-3248 GCA_047609865.1 Arenicella sp. | reverse complement strand
TAGTTCCAAAGCCCTCTTCGCATATGTGAGGAGGGCTTTTTTAATGAACATTAAATCATCTTAGTTGTTAAGTAGATATGCAAAAGCTTAGTTTTGGTTTTAGACTTTTAATATTTATACTCATTAATTTCGGAGCTTTGGCTATCGGAGCCTATTTAATGGGAGATGGTCCACGATCAAATTGGTACCAAAATGCGAACCAAGCGCCTTGGACACCTCCCGGCTGGGTTTTTGGAGCCGCTTGGTTTACAATAATGGCATGTTTTTCTTTTTACATGGCAAAAATGACAGCGAGAAGTTCAAAGAGAAACTTAAATCTATATATTCTACTGACTTTGTTGAATATAGGGTGGAACCCGCTCTTTTTTTGGAGGCATGAAGTTGGTATTTCCTTAGTCGTAATTTCAATGCTAACCCTGCTATTGTTTTACTTTGTTTTTAAGAATAGAAACAGCATGAAATCGTGGTCTATACTGGTTTTTCCGTATTTAATTTGGTTGATAATAGCGACATCTTTGAACACTTATTTCCTTTTCAATAATCCCTAAATATTATAATAACCTTTCATCCCTATTGTTTTGAATCATTCTAAATAATACCTAAACTTGAACTATGCCAAAGGTTGAACAAACAGTAGATACTTCGTTATGGGTGGATGATTATTCAGACACGCTGTACAATTTTGCTGTCACAAGAGTGAATGATCACGAAATGGCAAAAGATTTGGTTCAGGACACATTTGTTTCCGCCATTAAAGGGCTCGATAATTTTCAAGGAAAGAGTACAGTGAAAACATGGTTGTTCTCCATTTTGAAGAGAAAAATCATTGATCATTGGAGAAAGCAAGAGTCTAGACAGACTAGACCAATGTCTTCTTTGGGGACAGATCAAGAGACTGGCGAATCAAAGGTTATCGAAAGGCAAAATCAAGGTGCTGTTTCTGAGATTGAGATAGACTACGACAACAAAGAACTACGCTCGGCCATTATGGGATGCATTCAAGATCTCCCTGATAAATGGAAGGGAATTATCATTGATAAATTAGTTGAAGAGCATAAAAGTGAGGAGGTTTGTAAGGAGCATGAAATAACGGCGTCAAATTTGTGGGTAATCGTTCACCGCGCTAAAGTGCAGTTGAGAGATTGTCTAGAATTAAAATGGTTTAACTCATGATACAGTGCGAAGAGGCAGGTCAGATGATAGATCAACAAGGTTTTGAAAAGCTGAGTTGGGGGAAAAGAAGAAAACTTAAGTTTCATTTACGTTTGTGCAAAATGTGCAAGAAGTACGAAAATGACAATCACATTTTGGCCAAAATTATCAGAATGGCTGGTCCGAAGCATTGCGATTCTGTTTTATCTGAAACAGATAAACAAGAAATGAAATCAAAATTGGTTGAGCAGTAATTTTCACATTAAATCATTGTTCAATTAATTCATTAAAAGCGAAGTCTTTTTAACTCACCATATTAATCCCAGTAAAGTTCTGTGGATTAATGGCTCTCAATTCGACCTTCACTTCTTCAGAAACTTCTAAGGTCTCAATGAATTCTTTGATTGATTCTTTTGTGATAGAAGTATTCGTTCTAGTCAATCCTTTAAGAGCTTCATAAGGTTTTGGATAACCTTCTCTTCTCAATACAGTTTGAATAGCTTCTGCAACTACTGCCCAATTCGCTTCTAAATCAGAATTCAGTTTAGCTTCGTTCAATAATAACTTGCTTAATCCCTTCAACGTAGATTTAAAAGCAATCATTGTGTGAGCTAACGGCATTCCGACATTTCTCAATACAGTTGAGTCAGTTAGATCTCTTTGTAATCTAGATACCGGTAGTTTTGCCGCTAAATGCTCAAGAAGAGCATTTGCAATTCCGAGATTCCCTTCGGAATTTTCAAAGTCAATAGGATTGACTTTATGTGGCATTGCTGATGACCCTATTTCTCCTTCTTTAATCTTTTGCTTAAAGTAGTCCATTGAAATGTAAGTCCACATATCTCTATTCAAATCAAGAATAATAGAGTTGATTCGTTTCATGGCATCAAACAAAGCAGCTGCATTATCATAATGCTCAATTTGCGTTGTTGTTTGACTTCTATTAATTTCTAAAGTTCCGTTCACAAAGTCATTCGCAAAATTCACCCAGTCAATTTCAGGATAAGCCACGTAATGAGCATTCATGTTTCCGGTAGCACCGCCAAACTTAGCAGAGAAAGGAACAGATAATAGTTGTTGTTTTTGAATATCTAATCGCTCAACAAATACATAAATTTCTTTTCCTAAACGAGTAGGGGACGCAGGCTGACCGTGAGTTCTTGCAAGCATTGGAATCTCCTTCCATTCTTGAGAAAACTCATTTAAAGTCATCATTAAATCATCCAATAAAGGAATGTATTCATTCAACACAGCCTCTTTCAATGATAAAGGAACAGCTGTATTATTGATATCTTGAGAAGTCAATCCAAAATGAATAAACTCTTCAAATTGTGATAAACCTAAAGCGGCTAACTTGCTTTTGATAAAGTACTCAACCGCCTTAACATCATGATTAGTTGTTTTCTCAATCTCCTTAATTTCAGAAGCATCTTCTTCAGAAAATTGCTTATAAATAGCTCTCAAATCAGCTTCTTTTTCTTGAGGGAAATCAGATAGAGCACCAATGTTTTCTTTTGTCAATCTAATGAAGTACTCAATCTCAACCAATACACGGTATTTGATAAGTGCGTACTCAGAAAAATAGCTAGCTAAATTTTCAACTTTTGATCTGTATCTCCCATCAATTGGAGAAATTGCGGTTAAGGCATTCATGTGATAAGGGGTTTAAAATAAAGGGCAAAGATAGTGAAAAGCTAATTTTGGGCAATGAAATATTCAATTAATAAATCTCAAGATCTTCTTGCTGATCTTTCAGGGCTTCAGGACTTTGTTTGGTTTTATGATTAACGTTCTTTCGATTATTAGTTTTTGAAGGATGAGAAATTTCTACTTCTCGCTTCTGTTTTGCATAGATTGACCAAAGAATTGATGAGATTGTAATGATCAGAATTCCAACGATAATGCCTGCCCCTGAAATGAACTCAAAATTAAAGCCTGATTTGTTTGCTCTTCCACTAAAACTTTTGAAAATTGAGAGGAAAAATGAAGCAATCACAACGCCAATGCCGAAAAAACAAAAGTTTTTAGCGCTCGAATATTTTTTGTTGATTTCTCGAATTTGTTGATCAAGATTTTTTCTCTTTGGAAAAGGATTT
>JBLFXO010000378.1:0-3268 GCA_047609865.1 Arenicella sp. | reverse complement strand
TTCATTAATTACGGCTTTGCCGCATGATGCAGATAACTTGTTCGTTGTGCTATCGGCAAGAGAGTTGAATCCTAAATTAAAAATCATTTCACGGGCCTCATCTTATTCCACAATGAGAAAGTTGAGAATTGCGGGTGCAGATAATGTCATTATGCCTGACACTGTAGGTGGAGCGCACATGGCTTCTCTTGTTATGAATCCTGATATTATGGAGTTCATGGACTTGATTAAGGTTTCTGGAAAAGCGGCTATTAATCTGGAAGAAATAACATTTCAAGAATTGCCAGATGAAGTGAAGTATACTACTATTGCAGATTTGCAGGAGAAATCAATGTCTGGTTGCAATGTAATTGGATATCGATCTGAAGATGGGAATTACATAATCAATCCAGAGTCAGATTTAAAAATCTTACCAAATTCGAAATTATTTGTTCTAGGAAACCCGGAACAAATAATGAAGTTAAACACCATATTCGGACTTAAATAATGGCCATACTTATAACAGGTTCTAATGGTTTGTTAGGCCAAAAAATTGTTGCTCAATTACTCAAAGCGAACAGATCTTTTATTGCAACTTCAAGAGGGGCTAATAGAAATTCGGATTGCCCTGAAAAGAACTATCGCCCTTTAGATATCACAAACCTTGAAGAATTGAAAACCTTTTTTGAAAATGAGGAAGTGAGTTCAATTATTAATACTGCGGCAATGACGAACGTTGATGCTTGTGAGGAGGACGAAGAAAATTGTAGGCGAATTAATGTTCAAGGAGTTCAAAATCTTTATGACTTTACTTCAAGCTTAGGCTTAAAACATCTTATTCATGTATCTACGGATTTTGTTTTTGATGGTGAAAATGGACCATATAAAGAAGAAGACAAGCGTAATCCCTTAAGTATTTATGCGACTTCAAAAAGAGACTCTGAAGACATTTTAATCAACGGTAAGGATGATAATTGGTCAATCTTAAGAACAATTATTGTCTTTGGTCAAGGAAACAACTTAAGTAGATCTAATATTGTCCTTTGGGCAAGAGAAGTTTTGAAAGATGGGAAAGAATTGACGATCGTTGATGATCAGTTTAGATCACCTACTTGGGCTGATGACTTGGCTTGGGCGTGTATTGCCGCTATAGAGCAAGAAGCTAAAGGGGTCTTCCATATTTCTGGGCCAGAGACATTTTCAATTTATGAATTAGTAAGTCGAATTGCGAAATTCTATGAACTAGATCCAAAAGCAGTCACGGCCATCTCTTCGTCAACCTTAAATCAAAAGGCAAAACGACCACCTAAAACTGGCTTTGATATTTCAAAAGCAAGAAATATTTTGGGATATAAACCACTCACATTCGAAGAAAGCCTCTCACAATTGAAGGATTAGGTCTCCGATTAATTTTTCTATATTTGCCTCCAATCCAAAGAACCACTAATCATTTGATAAAATGAAAAAAATATTAGCCTTACTACTATTGTTGGTGCCTTTCGCAAATTTTGCGGCTGAAAAAGGTTTAGATCAAAAAATTGATGAAACTTTCGGCGCTTACACTGGCTGGTTCGTAAGTGCAATCTTTAGCGAGATTCCATTCGGAGCTAATCTTTCAGTTCCTTGGGTATTGATTCCACTAATAGGTGGTGCCGTATTTTTTACGCTCTACTTTAAATTGATAAATTTTTCAGGGTTCTTCACGGCAATTAACATTGTTAGAGGAAAATACGATAAAATAGAATCTGAAGGGGCTGATGATGTAGACGCTTCTGAAAGTCTTCATACTGTGGATGGTGATAACCCTGATACAGTTCGTGTTGAGAAAGATGATGATCATCACGGTGAAGTTTCTCACTTTCAAGCTCTGACTGCCGCCTTATCGGCAACTGTAGGTTTAGGAAATATTGCAGGTGTGGCTGTTGCTTTATCTATCGGTGGTCCCGGAGCAACATTTTGGATGATTGTTGCAGGTTTCATTGGTATGGCATCAAAGTTTACAGAATGTACGCTTGGTGTAAAGTATAGAGAAATTGATGAAACCGGTAAGGTGTATGGTGGGCCAATGTATTACCTTAAAAAGGGATTAGCTGCCAAAGGATTAGCTGGAGTTGGTAAAGTCTTAGCCGTTGTGTTTGCTATTATGTGTATTGGTGGATCGTTTGGAGGTGGAAACATGTTTCAGTCAAATCAGGCCTTTGCAATGATTGAATCTTACGGACAATCTGATATTGAAGATTACGAAAACATTGAAGAGACAGTTGGAGAGCAAGTGAAGTACAACTACTTTGAAAGTGAAATGTTCACGCTAGGAGCTATCAATAAAGACTCTGTAGCATTAGTTAATGCCGAAGGCAAAAAGACAATGATTGCTACCAACGATTTGCTTGAAGATTCAACTGCAGTTGTTAGTGGAATGGGGACTCTTTCAGATTCTGCAGCTGTTGTGGCTCTTGCGGGTGAGGATATCGTTGTTTCTACGGCGACAACAATGGTTGGTGATGTGAAATCAGTAGAGAATGGAATGGTGACATTAGTTTCTGGAAAAGACAAGTTAGAAGTTACAACTGCTGATTATAAAGAAAGTGCCGTTGTCTCTCCCTTGACTGGTAACGGATGGATCTTTGGAGTAATCATGGCTATCCTGGTAGGTATTGTAATTATTGGTGGAATCAAGAAAATTGCCAAAGTGACAGATAAAATTGTTCCATTCATGGTCGCAATTTATGTTGGTGCGGCCTTGATAATTTTAGGAATGAACTTTTCTCAAATCCCATCTGCTTTTGAACAAATATTTACCGGAGCCTTCACAGGTGCAGGTATCACTGGTGGTGTGTTTGGTGTTTTAATTCAAGGATTTAGAAGAGCAGCATTTTCAAACGAAGCTGGAATTGGTTCTGCATCAATCGCTCACGCGGCAGTGAAAACGAAGTATCCAGCATCAGAAGGTTTGGTAGCATTGTTGGAGCCATTTATTGATACGGTTCTTGTTTGTACAATGACTGCCTTAGTTCTTATTATCACAAATGGTGACGGGTCTATTATGGTTTATGGAGAAAAGGTGACACAAGGTGTTGAAGTTACGTCTGCAGCCTTTGAATCAGCTATTAGCTTCTTCCCTTTAATCTTAACTATTGCGGTTGTCTTGTTTGCTTTCTCAACTATGATCTCATGGTCTTACTATGGATACCAAGCTTGGACATTCTTATTCGGAAGAGGTAAAAAAGTAGAGTATACTTATAAGGCTTTGTTCTGTATGTTTGTGATAGTCGGAGCCGCTTCGCAGTTG
>JBLFXO010000377.1:0-3292 GCA_047609865.1 Arenicella sp. | reverse complement strand
TCCCATAAGTCTTTTGAGCCTGTTTATAGGTCATGTCGCCCTCTTCTACTGAAGAAACGACTGCTAGTTTAAAGCCTAAAGTATAATCTTTTTGACTCCGGCGAACTTCGCGTTTACTTGAATGTTGCATAATAAGTTGAAATTGTGTCAACTTATTTCAGGACGAGACATTGAAATAAAAAAGGCCTTCATCATTAGATGAAAGCCTTTTTTTGCCATTCGTTGCCCTACTAAAAGTAAAGCAGACTTATCATGTGCAGGTTGCTCGGGTTAGTGTAATCATATTGATACACGCCCTCTTCTGCGATCATAATAGCAGTTCCGTTGTTTAATATTAAATCTGAAGTTTGAATTGCAGGGAAATTATATAATAATTTATCTCCGCAATCTAATGGGTCAGAATTATCGTAAACTTTTAATCCTGCATCTCCATCACAAATGAAAAGTAAGTCTCCTTCAACAGCTAATCCATGAGGGTCAGTCATATCATACGTTCTTTTTAATTTAGGCCACCATTTTTTGCTAACGTCAATTACTTGTAATTCATTTTCTACACCACCGCAATCAGCTCCTGATCTTAATGTTACGTAAGCGTAATCTCCTTGAACGACAACTGGGTCACATGACTCAAGGTGTTCAACTTCTCCTGTTTCGTTAGGGCGCTCAGGATTTTCATCTGCATTATAGATTTTCATTCCGGTAGTTGTTCCTACATAAAGGAATCCGCCGTCAGGGAATAAAGTTTCTGGGTCAGACCAAGTGTTTAAGCTCTGGGCAAAGTTTGGATTCGTTTCTACAGCAATGCTGAATGATTTTAATTCTTCTTGATCTAGTACATAAAGATAACCGTTGCTGATTGCCATTTTACTTCTTGATCCTGCTAAGTTAGCTCTAACTGAAGTTGAAGATTTAGTCTGCATTTCAGTTTGCTCGCAATCTTCACAATCAGAAACAAACCATTTTGATCCAAATCCTGAAACATCTTTTGTTAGTTCAATATTCCATCCGACAACAACACCTCTATCTGTATATATGTCTGCAACTGGATATTCGTCATCTGAGATAGGAGTTGAATAAGTAAATACTTCTTGGTCTCTATCAATGATTTTAGGTTCCATGATATTTGAGATATCAATAGTAACTAAATCAATAAAGCTGTTTGTGTATAGTGTCGTTCCTTCAACAGCAATTTGTGTTGATCCAGGAATATTCATAAATCCGATAAAGAACGGACTTGTGTTATCAGTATTATCTAAGATGTGAATTCCTTTATCCTCATCACACACAAATATGTATTGGTTATGAATGAATATGTTACCAGGATTTTCAACGGGAATTGCTCCCTCTTCAAAAACAAAAGAACTTCTAAAAGATTCATAGTCCATGTACACAGGTACATTGGCGTAAACCTCTTTGTTTTTATATTTTTTACATGATGTGAATGAACCGGCAATGATCAGCGCGGATAAGAAAAGTAGCGATCGTTTCATAATTCGTTTTTTTGGTTAACTCATTTGGTGCAAAAAGCTTGCCAAACAGTGGGTTGTCCAATCTAACTCGGTTTAGGAAAGATACGTGAGATATTAGAAGTTGTCAACATGCACGTAATTGGTTGTTTCGTGAACTAATGGATATGTGAATTCAGTTGAATCTAACAAGCCGTTTCTTTTAGTTAAGATTTTCAGATGTAAATCACCGTATGGGGAATACACTATCCCGTATGGTGAGACAATAGAATCCATAAAGCAACCGAGCATTGGGTCGCCACCATTGCTCCAATTTCCAAACCTTTCTATTTCTAGCCAAGTAGAATCGGTTTCATCATGGCAATTAAGATTTGAAAGTTTTAGTTCTGTTTCATACCATAGAGGATCTAGCACGACATCATAACTATTGTCGGATTGTAATGAAAGGTTGTAAGAAGGACCGCCTGGCCAAGAAGGTGGACTTCCTCCATATTCAAATGGAACTCGTGATTTCAAAACTATGTTGTATGCCCTTTTGCTAATTGGAATTTCTCTATAAAATCGACCATCAATACTTTTTCCTAGATCTTCCCACATAAGTTGATCTTCTCCTAAAGGTAAGGCAGTTCCTTGTCGATATTCTAATTCAAAAGAGCCATTAACTGGTAATCCAGTTGTGGAGCTGGTCATATTGATATCAATAACTAACCATTTTTTGCTTGCTTCTTTTGAGCAAGAGAAAAGTAAGAGCAAGAGAATTACATATGTGAGAAACTTCTTCATGTTTTGTTATTGTTAAACACGAAGAGATGAGCTATTTGGTTGGTCACCAACATTTTTACTGCTTCACCAATTTCAAATAATCAAAATTGTATCCGCCTCCGTAAACCTTAACAATGTAAGTTCCGGGTGTCAAAGATGAAACGTCAATTCTTTCTTGAAGACTATTCTCATAGTTTTGCACTTGAACTAATTGCCCGTTTAAACTAAATATCTGTACTGACCAATTAGCTTGTAATGACTCTGATAGCTGAAGGTTAATGAAGTCAACAGCTGGGTTCGGGAACATCTTTACTTCAAAGGTATTCTCTTCTGATTTCTCTTCACTGTCAATTGGAGTTTTTTCAATTTCTTCTACTTCTTCTTCAAGAGTGTTATCAATTACATAGCCTGTCCACATTTCATATGCTTTCTCCATTAGCCCAACAAATTCTACCCTTTTCTCGTGTCCTTCAACATCTCTTCTGGGTCCTAAATTTTGTTTTCCTCTAAGTATAGCTTTCTCCATTATTGCATTATCGCGGTATTGACTTTCTCTTAAACACAATCCGAATTCGATAACGCAGGAGGCAAACTTGAAGTCTGAACTTGATTCACTAGCCTCTCCATCAATTTTTTGAGTTAGCAGAATACTTTCATCTTGATCAATTGGTTTATATCTAAAATCAATCTTGCCTAATTCACCTTTGCGACCTTCTTTTCTTTTAACTTGGTAAAAAGCGATTACGTTGTGACCGTATCCTAAATCACCTGCGTCAACTGAATCATTGCTGAAATCTTCATTCTTAAGGACTCTATTTTCGTAGCCTAAAAGACGATACTCCTCCACTTCATTTTTATCAAACGTTAACTGCAGTTTTACATCTTTAGCTATTGTAAACATGGTGCCAGCAAACTCTGTATCAAATAATCTTTTTGCTTCTTTCTCTTTATCAACGTAGCCATAATTTCCGTTTCCATTATCAGCTAATTGCTCCATCATGGCATCATTTAGATTTGAGCTACCAAACCCTAACACGCTTATAAATATGCCTGACTCTTTCTTT
>JBLFXO010000376.1:0-3295 GCA_047609865.1 Arenicella sp. | reverse complement strand
GGTAGTACGGGTTATCTGTCTTTGTTCTCGCAGATCCGAAAACAGAAATACACGGCCCAATTTCAGCCATCTTATCGTATCCTTCAACAAATTCAGCCATTATTTTAAAAATCGCCCAACTGTCGTTTGTTTTAATCTCGTTCCAATCTTTCTTTTCTTGTGCCATATAATTATGTAAGTGTGATATTTTTTTTCCGGCTATCAAGATACGAATTTATCCGTATTAAGCTGCTATTACTTATTAAGATACAATTGTCAGCGCCTAAGATTGAGTGCTTTTGGCTGGTTCCTATTGCTTACAGCATTAGGCCGGGCTATTCACTGTAGTTTTATTTTATTCATTCCGGCACTTCGAGTCCCGATAGCTATCGGGATCAGCGACCTACATGAAATAAAACAAAAGCTGCCGTTACTATCCCTTCCAGATCTCGCTTTATTTATTGAGTACGAAATCAGCCGTTATACTTCCGTTTATTCTAACAAAAAATTCACTCTTGGTATAAATATCTTCGGTGTCGTCTGCCTTAAATTTGGTGATTTTAGTGTTGTAGTTATATCTGTGGGTATTCGTTTCAAGTATTACTTTCAAAATGTTCTCTTCATCCTTTACCGGCTTGCACTCATGAGTCATATCAATTTTCTCATTGTATCCAGCTGAAGTATGTCTTTCAAAATCACTACCACTAGTAATCAAGTGATTTGCAATGGCTATTCCACTCTTACGCTCATAAACTACTAAAAACTCTCCATTCAGCATATGGTATCCGTTATCGCCATCATACACAAATGACATGATCACGAACTCATTCGTTTCTAAAATCATCTTACCATAACTCAATTCTTCAACTGCATCAAAAGAATAAATGAACTGCTGATCCAAAACTGGCTTCACAAAATCAAGAGAATGTCCGTCAGTCATCTTCCCTCCCTTGGCCGTGGCAGCAATGTAACCTTCAAAATTCGCATCAGTTTCAGTGGTAATTTCTTCAACAACATCAATTGTATCTGAAGTAACTATTTCTTCAATAGGTTCAGCATCTGCTGCGCATGAAATGCAAATGATTGATAGAATGGTGAAAAGTGACATTAATTTCATTTGGTAAAAGTATTAAAATCCGCAAGCTTCTGAATCTCTCTTGATTCAATAATTTGCATTTCTATAGGTTTCTTAGCCAATTGCAACATAGCCTGAGCAATTCTTTCAGCTTTGATAGAACGATATTTCTTTAAAGGACCGATCAACAGAAGATTAAAGAAGGCAAATAATCCTGCAAAGAACTTCTCGCCTGACCTCTTCTCATTTCTGTCTCCAGTAATTAGAGCTGGTCTTAAAATATAAGTGCGTTCAATTCCTAGCTTTAAAACTTCAGCTTCCATCTCACCTTTTGTACGGTTATAAAAAATGGAACTTTTAGTATATGCCCCCATGGCTGACACAACAGCAAAAAATGGAATATCGCTCAACTTACAAAGCTTTGCTGCCGCTAGAGGAATGCCAAAATCTATTTGATGATACATCTCCTTATCGGGTGTCTTCTTTTTGGTAGTACCAATACAACAGAAAACTTCATCTGCCTTAAAATTATCTGCTGATTTTTCTAAATCCAACAAGTCAATAATGTGTTCTTCAATTTTGGAATTTGAAATACCTCCCTTTGAGCGAGAAAACAATTTGACTTTTGAATAGCTATCATCCTTAAGAAGTTTCTCTAACAATAAACTTCCGGTAAGTCCACTACTCCCTAATATGATAGCTGTTTTTGACATTATCAATCCCTCAAATATCTAACACTAACCGGATAAGCAGTTCTTGTCCTCACCTTCAACCCTTTGCGGTATGCAGGTATAAACTGCTGCTTTCTAAAATAGTTGGTGATGTCTTCATTGTACTTGTCATTTGAAGGTTTAATTATTTCAATTTCTGAAAGTGAACCGTCTATTTCAACTATGAATTGAACATACATAGTCACATCAATATTTGCACTATCATCCAAAATAAATTGACTTGCACCACTCAGCATTTCCATTATATCACCATCAAATTTCGCTCTAAATTCAAATGCGTAATCCTTATAAACCACAGTATCTTCTAAAGTTTTGAGAACTTCGACTTCATTGTTTGACCTTAGGCTGTCTACAATAACAATATTGTTCTGAACAGAATGCCAGCAGCTATAATTATCATCAACAATTCGTTTGCAGTACCAATATCCGTGATATTTAAAATTATTATACGAAGGAGCCTCATAAATACTGAAATCAAAATCGTATTCAGGAACTCTATCCGCGTCAACAGTTAATATAAAAGGGAATTCAGTAGTATCTTTTGGCGCCAGCTTCACAATTCGCGCAGGTAATTCGCCGTTCTCAGGTATTTTATTTTTGATTATGGCAGTAAGTTCAATATCTAAAGGATTGTAAACTTTCATTTGAAAAGTCCAAACCGTATCATACGTGAACTTTTGTGCAAATGAAGAGCAGGTTATCAGTAAAAAGAATATGAAGAAAGCTTTTTTCATTTAATCTTAAATCTTCACTTTTTTACACATTTGAGTGCCTTTCTTATCAGTAATAGTGATGCCTTTTACTTGAATATGTGGCAATCTCAAAATCTTAGCGTCTCTCTCTGCTTTATCGTTTGCTTCATTTGTATAAAACTCTAAATCTGTCAACAATACAAAGGGCCAAGTTTTCACTTCGTTCTTCATGAATGAGCTTCCGTCCTCCATCTGATACTCAACTTGCTCATCTATATAGGGCAATAGGCTGCATTTAATCTTCGTCATCTCCTCACCTCTTACAACTTCAGCTTCATAGAGTTCAATTTCTGCGATTCCGTAAGGTGCAGTGCTGTTCACTTCTCTCCAGTACATGGTGTCTTTATTAAAAAGATCGTTTTCATTCATGGTGTAAATTTAGTGAATATCACTTTGTAAATTACCTTAAGATTTGTGCGACAAACATATTATCAATAGGCATGTCACACTGAGCTTGTCGAAGTGTAGATTGTGCTCTGTAGAAAGTTGTTTTTTTTGTCGTCCTCCTACTTTTTTTCATTGCATAAAAAAGTAGGCAAAAAACGCTAGGACGGCGAAATCTCGCTTAAATTGATCCAAACAAATTCCCAACCGCGAAATTATTTTCAATATCGCCCATTATCCGGGCATTGAAAAAGATCGCTCCTTTGAAAATTCTTATTGGTCAATTTTAAAGCTGCACTTTCGATTGTCCGACTTTCTCTTTATTTGTTGAGTCAAGCAATGATGCAAGGACACTGAGCGTCCCAATAGCTATC
>JBLFXO010000375.1:0-3308 GCA_047609865.1 Arenicella sp. | reverse complement strand
GGCAGTTTTTCTAGAGTTAAAGAAACATCACAAATCACTTAATAAATTGATGTGGGTGATCGCATACTTAAGTTTATTATTAACGGTTCTTAGTCTTTTCCTTGCAATTAAACAAATTATTCCCTTTGGCAGGTGGCTAGTGTTATTGTCTTTTCCTTCCTATATAGTTGCAGGAGTCATTGCCTATAGAAAAGGATTCAAGCCAGCGATGTTTTATCTAATAGCCTGGATACCGTATGTTTTTGGTTTAATAATAAGAACCATGCATGGAGCAGATTGGCTCCCCACCAATCAACTAGTATTATCATCTATAGAAATAGGTGGAGCATTTGAAATTGTACTGCTTTCATTCGCATTAGCATATAGAATTAAAGGAATGAAAAAGGAATTAGTAGAAAAAGAATTAGAGAAAGAACAATTCAAAACGAAACTACTGAAAGATCAAAAAGTAGTACTGGAACTACAAGTAAATGAACGAACCAAAGAGCTCTCAAAAGCGAATGCTACCAAAGACAAATTTTTCTCTATCATCGCTCACGATTTAAGAAGTCCGATGATTGGCTTACAAGGCGTAGGTCAAAAACTGGAATATTTTATTAAGAAGAACCGCCAAGAAAAACTTCTTGAAATGGGAGGCCAAATAGACCGATCTATTGACCAATTAAACCACCTTTTAAATAACTTGCTCAATTGGGCGACTTCACAAACGGGAGGCATCCCTTATACCCCACAACTTCATCAAATAGCACCTCTGATTGAAGAAAACATTGATCTGTATAAATCATTAGCCAAATCAAAAAAAGTTACACTTAAAAATGAAATCAATCATGGTGAACTATATGCCGATATAAACGCAGTGTCTACTGTAATTAGAAATTTATTGAGTAATGCTATTAAGTTCACTGAAAAGAATAGTACCGTGCTATTAAAGATTCTTGAGAATGGAAACATGTTAGATATAATGATAGTAGATCAAGGGAAGGGAATGTCCTTAAAAAAGACTCAATCACTTTTTAAGGATAATGAATTTAAAAGTACAACAGGGACGAAAGGAGAGAGGGGTTTTGGCTTAGGTTTGAGATTATGCAAGGAATTTACAGAAATGAATCATGGAATTATTTTAGTGAAAAGTGAGTTAGGGAAAGGGTCCTGTTTTACAGTGAGCTTCCCTAGAAGTATCAAAAGTCTTTCTCAATAATTTGAGATCATATAAATTTGAACACGCCAGATATTTAGGGTTTGGTGGACAAGGATTAGCAGTTCACAATCAATTTTTAATACGAATAATAATTTTAATAGACCTTTAGAATGAATAAGAATACTATAAAAAAAATCGAAAAAAAGATGAAAGTCTTAATTGTTGAGGACGAAATAAATTATGCAGATACCCTTGAAATGTTTTTGGACGGATTAGGCTATGAGACAATAGGTATTGCATCTGAAGGAAAATCAGCTATGTCTTTATTCAATGAACATAATCCAGATCTTGTGTTAATGGATATAAACTTAGAAGATGAACTAACAGGGATTGATTTAGCAAGAATATTCCAAGGTCAACGCCCAACTCCCATTATTTTCATTACTTCTTTTGATGACGAAGAAACCTTTGGAAAAGCAAAACAGACAGGTCCTTATGCTTATTTGACAAAACCATTTAAACCAAAAAATCTACAAAGAAGTATGGAATTAGCTTTGCAACATGCGTATGCAGATGGCGAACAAGTTTTTGATAATCAAGAAGAAATGCTACTGGCTACATCCTGTTTCTTTGTAAAAAATCGTAGCAAGCTTATCAAAATAAGATTAGAAGAAATATTATGGATTGAAGTAGAGGATAAATATTGCTCAATACATACCAGTCAAAGGAAATTCACTTTAAGACAATCTTTAAAAGATCTCGTTAAAAAGCTTGATCCAACAATTTTTGTGCAGACGCATCGATCTTTTATTGTAAATGCGTCAGAAATAGAAGATATCGATTTGAGTCTTTTTGTTGTAAAAGTAAATGGAACAGAAGTCCCATTAGGAAGAGCACATAAAGATGAATTAATCAAACGATTACAAATGCTATAGTGATCGTTATTATGAAAAGAATGCAACAACATACCAATGAAACTTAAAACAATGAAAAAATTAACAGAATTATAATTTGGAGATATCCTCATTTTCGAAAATCAAGATTTTGAGATGCTCAAGTTTGGACAAATGGTTAAGGATGCGTATGATGAGCAAAATAATAAAAAGAAAAAGCAAAAGGAGATGGGCATCGCCATTTACTTATTAGTCTATTTAATTCCATGGTTTGATTCGGGTAAAGAAGGCGAAAATTACAAAAACATCTACCATGCAGCCATTTGGGGCAACGTTGACATCTTTAAAGGAGCCTCAGTAAAAACATCTCAATTTGAGACTAAAATTGTTTAGGCTGGCGGTAGCGGTATCGACTCAGCACATTTGTATGATACTCTAATTGGTCATGGAGTCAAATGTATTCATGTATTTCGAAGAAAAGAACAACCAAAAGGGTTTTATTCGAAAATCAATGACACGACAACGGATTTCTACAATAAGAATAAAACAGAATACTCCTATAACACCGCTTGGCTTTTAGCAGTTCTTTGTTCGCTAAGGTATTCAGATGGTGCCTTGTATAAGTTTCTGAAAGAAAAAATGGGAAAAGCAGCAGCAGATTTATCGGTGGATTTGATTACGAATATTCTTAATACATATATGAAGGATCATCAAGATGAAATGGTGGCCTGTTCAACGCTAGTAGCAATGATCTATGCGGATGCTCATTATCCGTTGACTATCAATAAAACTAAGATAGACACCTCTGAATTAGACTTTGAACTCAATGAAACCCTAGTTACTCCAAGGCAAATCTTTGAATCACCAGATGTCCATAAAGTTGGAGAATTTCACTTTTGTGGGGCCAAGGGTTAACTAGTTAATCTTAACTTCATCACTTCCTAACTACTAATCTCTCTCAGTTACCGTTACTGAGACTTTGGCGTATGTGTCACCAAATCCACCTCATCCCTTAAAGGAAGACGAAATTCACCCATAAAAATCATATGAGGTAACCGATCGGGTGCAAGAACACATTATTGAAAAAGGGGATCCCTTAGAAGTTAACAACAATAACCTTTGTGACCCGGCCCCCAGTTATGACAAACATTTTGGTGTAGTATATCAAATTAATAGGGAAATAAAGTCAAGAGCCTGCAAAGAAGGGCAGACAGTTCATTTCGATTAACACACAAACACAATTCTGTAGGATTCAAATTAAGGTGAGCTGACTCAAT
>JBLFXO010000374.1:0-3316 GCA_047609865.1 Arenicella sp. | reverse complement strand
GACTTGAAATCTTCGGCATCCAAAATAATAGGTACTATGTTTCCGTCAGCAAGTTTTACAAATAGCCCATTGTTTGTTCCTATCCAAAGATTTTTTTTAAGGTCATACTGAACAGAATTAATACTTTCTTCAGGTAGATCAATTTTGACTGGGTCATTGAATCCATTATCCTCCGAAAGACAGTAAAGGCCACTTCCTGAGGCAACGTAGATAGTGTTGTTGTCATAACAGATATCATTGATGTTTAAATCAGCTGTTTGATCTAGGTATTGCAATTCACTGTTATTGTACAAATGAATACCACTGCTGCCGGCAAATGCGAATGAAGAATCAAAATGAATGATTGATCTTATTTTGGATTCTATTTTACTCGTAACTTCTTGGTTAACTAATTTGCCGTGTTTAAAACAGGCTATCCCGCTTGAAGTGGCAACCCAATAATTACCTTCTTCATCTACCAAACTTGACCAAACTGAATTGTGAGGTAAACCATCTCTGCCGGTCAGGTATTGAAAATTATCTTCTGCATCCTTAATATTCAATCCTTCTCCATATGTTCCGAATAAAAAGTTTCCTTCTAAATCTTGATTTATATTCATTACTAAATTCGAACTCAACCCATCTTTGACGGTATATGATATAAGTGCTTTCCCCAAGAATTTTAGCAAACCAATTCCATCAGATCCAAACCAATAATTGTTTTCTTGATCCCTAAATGCACAGATTAAACGCTCGTTGGCTAATCCATTGTCTTCACTGAAATAAATGGTTTCGCCGTCTTTGATTTCAATAGCACCGTTAATTGTTGAACATAAAATCACCTCATCATCTACATATAGTGACCTTATTCGGCTGATTTCAACTTCGAAATCGAATACAGTCTCACTATCAAAATCGTAAGAAAGTAAACCATCTCTATAGGTGCTAATTATAAGATGATTATCTCGCATTTTTAAGCCACTCACACTTAAGTCATGAAGCTCAGGATGGCTTAGTTTTTCATAGTGATCGGTCCAAATATAGATGCCAGTCTTAGTCCCACAGAATAAGATGTCATCATCAAGGTTTTCAAGAGTTCTAATGTAGAGTTCCTCTTCTCCATCAAATGGCATCAGCGTGTATTTTTCGTTTTCAAACTTTATTAATCCTTCATTGGTTGCCAAATACATGACCGATTGAAATTTAATAATGTCATTCACACGCCTCTGTTCTTTGAACAGAAATGCCTCAAATTTATTTTTCTTAAAAATGGCTAGGCCTTTAGGTGTTGCCACCCAAATTTCATTTTCGGCACTAACATATATAGCTTCAATTTTATTGTCCGGAAGACCATCATCAATTGAAAAATTGACAAAATTGATTCCGTCAAATCTGCTCAAACCAGATTCGGTTCCGATCCACAAGTAACCATCAAAGTCTTGATTGATTGAGTTTATCTGGGATTGTGCCAAGCCATTTTGAACCGTATAATTTTTGAAGTTATACTGTTGTCCAAAGCTGTGGGCAGCCCCGAAAAAAAAGAAAAGGAGGAGAAGTACTCTCACTTAGAGACCTTTCAACGTCTTAACAAAAGTTGAAACTCTGTTTCTTGCAACAGGTAATAGCTTCCCATTTTTTAGAACAGCAAAGTGACCATCTTCATTCATGTATTCTTTTAAGAACTCAAGGTTAATGATGTGTGATTTGTGAATTCTATAAAAAATAGAAGGATTTAAAATGCCTTCATAAATTTTAAGAGTCCTTGTGTCAAGATATCTTGTACCATCAGTAAAATACAATACTGTGCAGTTTCCAGAGGCTTCTAAATAAATGATGTCCTCTATATGAATCAATTTGATTCCTCTAGTGTGACTAATTGCTACTTTATTTCCATAACCCTCAGACTCCATTGAGGATGAAAGGTTCTTAATTGATTCAAAATAGGTGTCGAAGTTTTCAGGATTTGCAGCAAAGGTTGATTTCGAGTCTGTAATACGTTCAACAGCATCAATCAAATCTTCAATATCAATAGGCTTTAATACATAGTGAATCGCATTTGCCTGAAAAGCGCGCAATGCGTAATCCTTAAATGCAGTCACAAAAATTACGAGGAAGTTTCTGTTTTCAATTTGTTCTAATAAATCAAATCCTTCAGATCCACTCGGCATTCGAATATCCAAAAATACGACATCCGGACTCGAACTCTCAATAAGTGCTTTTGCGTCTCTTACGTTTCCCGCATCTCCTATGATTTCTATCGTTGGGCAATATTCTTCCAAGAGCATAGCCAGATTTTTTCTTGCCAAATCTTCGTCATCTACAATTATTGCCTTCATTTTCATATAGTTTGTTTTTGTTCAACTCAAGAATGGATGTCATCACACAAGAGGTAATTACGTAAATATATGAATAAAGCCGAATTTGATAAAACCATAGAATCCCAATTTTATACAGTTCAATAGAAATTAATGGCAGTATGACTTTTTATTGCCCTATGACGACTTTAAAGATGTTAAATTGTGTTAAGAAAAAATCTAACACACATGCTTATGATTAACACTATACTTTTTAATTACGCTAGTAAAATCTGGATTTTCAACGACAATGGGAATTAGAATTGAGATTTTCTAGCAAAAAAAAAGGGAGCCGGCAAGCTCCCTTTTTTTATTTAATATTATTTCTTACAAACCACCGCCTCTGGTTTTTCCCTTTTCTGGGTTAGTAGTCGTTCCACCGTTTTCAACTTTCTTAGTTCCTGTATTAGTAGGTTTTGATGTTCCGGTATTTGTAGGCTTAGTAGTTCCCGTATTGGTAGGTTTTGATGTTCCTGTATTTGTCGGTTTTGTGGTCCCAGTATTAGTTGGTTTCGTAGTTCCCGTGTTAGTTGGTTTGCTTGTTCCAGTATTTGTAGGTTTCGTAGTTCCCGTGTTAGTCGGTTTACTAGTTCCCGTATTTACTGGTTTGTTGGTTCCTGTATTGGTTGGTTTAGATGTACCGTTATTAGTTGGACGTGAAACAGCAGGTTTATAGGAGATGGTATAAGTCTTCTCAGTTTGAAGTGTTCCACTTTTACCGATTAACTTAATTGTGTTGGCACCAGTTCTTAACTTCACAACGGCAGTTACCTGACCATTTGAAGAGCTAAAGGTGAATGCAGTAAAAGGAGATCCGTTAACGAATAACTTAATCCCGCTCTTAGAACTTACATTGGTTACTCTGGCCTTAAACATGTAACTGGCTGTAGTTACACCAATGCTTGATCCTGTTGGAGCAATATTAGTAATCTGAGGCTTTTTAGCTCCAGTAGTATTACCGCCCGGATTCGGCTTAGTTCCAC
>JBLFXO010000373.1:0-3317 GCA_047609865.1 Arenicella sp. | reverse complement strand
ATAAACTTTTTACAAGACCAAAATGGTTGTGATTCAATAATATCACAAAAATTAATGTCTCATTCTGACGACTATATTGTTTTACCATTAATTTAGATTTGTGAAGGTGACAGTGTTGAGATTTTTGGCAGCTACGAATCAATTGAAGATATGTACCACTTAACGGTGTTGTCAGTTTTTGGTTGTGATTCAGTGCTAGCTCAAGGATTAGTTGTGAATCAAGTTTATGAAGCTGAAATTTCCTTTGATTATGACACCCTATGCACTTTTACAGGAGAATATAATATCTATGGGACTCCATTGGGAGGCATTTCTAGTGGAGCTGGTGTCGCTTCAGAAGTGTTTTATCCTAATTCAGCTGGTGTGGGTGATCATTACATCTATTATACCTTTACGTCCAATGATAATTGCAGTCACACCGATTCTTCCTTAGTTCACGTATCAGATTGCCTCGGCTTAACAGATCTCCACTTTCCAAACCTCTCCATATATCCTAATCCTTTCAAAGACCAAACGGTAATCTCTTTCGGGAGAGAATTAGACGGCCAATATGATTTGATTATTTACGATATGCTCGGAAAGCAAGTCTATTCAGAGCCAAACCTTTCTGGTGATCAAATCGAAATCAAAAGAGGAGAATTCAGTTCTGGAGCTTACCTAGTTAACTTATCAAACAATCAAACCGGAGAAGTTGTATTTACTTCACCTCTGTTGGTGGAGTAAGCTGATAGTCTTCATTTGTATTAAGTTGTGGACTTAAGAACATTAACCTATCTTAGTCAAAAAAAAGTATGAAAGTATTCACGACTTCGTTCCTAATTAGCCTTTGTTCAATTGGCTTTTCACAATCTTATAGTTCAACAACACCAATTGATGTTGCAAGCGGAATGGGAAATTTTCATCCTCAGTTAGAAGTATTAACTGATGGAACTCCAGCTGTTCTTTGGACGGAGAATACTAGCAAGAACATCTATTTTGCGAAACATGATGGTACAAGTGCTTTTGAAACACCTATCCAATTGAATCCTGCTGGTCTTGGCGTTCAAACGTATAATTGGAGCGGTCCAGATTTATGGGTAGAAGGAGATAATATTTATGTCGTCTTTAAAGAAGATGGATATAGTACCGGTGCTATCTATATGGTGAAATCAACTGATAGTGGAGATACTTTTGGAGATACCGTAAGAGTTGATCAATTATTAAATGGATATGGGCAATACCCTGATGTTACTGCACTGAATGATACTGTTTGGGTGACTTTTATGGATCATGATGCTGGTGGATTAGATCCGCAATTTGTCGTTGCGAGATCAACTGATGGCGGAGCTACTTTTGAGAGTGAAGTTATGGCTGGAGAGCTTTGGGGTGTCGAAGCTTGTGATTGCTGTCAACCAGAAATATTGGTGAATGATTCCAAAGTTGTTTTGTTTTTAAGAAACAATGATGCAAATACTAGAGATATAAAATCAGTTGTTTCTTATGACAGAGGGGCAACATTCACTCAGATGTTTTCTGTAGATGATCACAATTGGTTGATAAATGCATGTCCAAGTACAGGACCTGATGCGAGATTTATTTCAGAAAATGAAGTGCTGGTAGTCTATAAGACTTCAGTAGGAGGAGAGGCAAGGATATATTTACAAGGATATGATATTGATGCAGATGCTACTACAGGTGGTGTGCAAATTGAAGATAACTCATCTTCGAATGCTCAGATAAATTATCCTCAGCTAGATGTAAAAGACGGTGTTATAGGTGTCGCTTGGGAAGCTGCTGGTGAAGGTATAGATGTCTATGTAAATTCTTCTGAAACTGGTGTCATTAACATGAATGCAGATAATGCATTCAATGTTACTAATGTTACCGGCACACAAAACAAACCTGACATTTCGGTAGGTGATGGATTCTTTCATCTAGTATATGCCGATTCTGATGGTTCAATTAAATACGTTCAATTGTCATCTTTACTTTCAATTGAAGATCAAGGTGCCTTTTTAGAAATGAATGCCTATCCAATTCCGACTACGACTGAGTTGAATATTAGCGCTTCAAAAAGTGAAGATTTATCAAAGGCAAAACTGAACGTTTACAATCAACTAGGTCAAGAAGTGGAGCTCACTTATTCAGCAACAACGTCCGGAATCAAAGCGAACGTTCAAGATTTAAATTCTGGAACGTATCACTTTGTGGTGTCTACTGAAGATCATATTTTCAGAGGAAAGTTCATTAAGAACTAGGTTCTTTTGCTAAATACTTTTCCTAAGTACGTGAAGTCCTCCTCATTAAGGAAGGGCTTATCTAGGTCACTCTTATCTTTGATAAGAAACAAGTTTGTTAAGACTCTTTGTCTACTTTTAAAACTTCCAAGATCCCAATGTGGAACAGCAATTAAAATGTCGTTTTCATATTCTTCTATATCCAGCGGAGATTTCAATTCAATGACATAACTTTTTAAGTTGTCATCAATAACAAGTCTTTCTTTTAGGGTCACCTCTTGTTCTAAGCTCTTCTTGTCATGCAACAATTCACTTTCTATATTAAATTTTGCGCTCGCCGTAAGTTCCAAGTTATGCCCAGACATATCCCGTAGCGACTTTTTCTGCTTAAACAGATTTCTTAAGGGCAGGGTAAGTGGGGAAATATATCCTCTAATAATCTTCATTGATCCCATGGAAAGAACAAAAAAGAAGATGTAAAACCCAAGATAACTGGAACGTCCTATTAGATATTCTTGCGCATACTCAGGCCAATAAACAAAGCTTACCGCTACATATCCAGTCATAAGAATCGCAACGCAAATCATTATGCCAATGTATTTAAGTTGGTCTGCTTTTAGAGAGATTCTTCTATCATAAAAAGTGCTGTTGTTCAATGTGTTATTTATGAAGTATGCAAAGAGATACATGCAGAGAATGAACGTTAAATCAGACATCCAACCGTACTCAGAAGCCCACCAATTTATTATCCAAAAGTCATAGAATCCATGGAGAAAAGAAGCCAAGAGGAAGAACAAAATAAACAGGAGGTATTTATTATATCCTCGGTATTTAGCCAACATTAGTCCATAACCAATAGTAGCACTAAAAGCCATGTGGGCAATACAACAATATATTCCTCTACCACCAACGCTTGTAATGCTTTCTCCAAAGTATCCAATGTTCTCAATAAAGGCGAATCCAAGAGCAGAGACCGAAGCGTACAAAATGTAATCAAATGGTTCATTAATTTGTTTGGTGAACTTTAAAATTAGAAGAACAGGCAATATTTTTACAAATTCCTCAATCATTCCTATGGAGATTACACAATACCAAAGGTCA
>JBLFXO010000372.1:0-3320 GCA_047609865.1 Arenicella sp. | reverse complement strand
TGGATGAGAAGCTGATAGCTTATGAAATTGTGGAATTTGAAAAAGGAATTGAAACACAATACATCACTCGATCGCTAGATAGCAGAGCAAATGATTTAGCCATATCGGCTAAAGATTTGAGCATTCAAAATGTACTAACTAGTAAATTATCCAACCTGTCCCTTCAGATCTATAGTTTTTTGCTGAAAAATGGATATGCCAAAAATGAAGAAGACTATTTGCAGACTAGGACTTACTTTCATTATCACTTGCCCTCATACAGCATTGAACATCTTGGATTCAGAGAGAAACTTTACCTCTACATGGCTCATCTTTGGTATTCGCTAGTGATTCAAGACTTTTCTAGAAGCTATCGATACGCGACCAAATGGGTCAATTTATTTGAAGAGAACAAAAAGATGATGGAAGCCTATCCGGTGCATTACCTAAAAGGAAAAAATAACTTAATTGAATCCTTATTTTTCTTGAGATATTATTCAAAATTCGAATCAAATCTAGCTGAACTCGAGATTCATTGCGCAAATCCCAAACTTATAACCAACAGCAATACCCAGACCTTAGCCTTCCTTTACACCAGGTACAATCAATTAAACAAGCACTTTTTGAAAGGAAGCTTCAGTGAAGGGCTCAAAGATTTGGCAAGAATTGAAATCGAGCTTAAGGGATTTGAATCGAAGATTGATTCTCACCATGTGATGGTCTTTTATTACAAGTTTGCAAGCATCTATTTTGGTGCAGGAAATTATAAGGCATGCATTTATTATCTTGAAAAGATCATTAGCAACAAAGAATTAGGAATGAGACAGGATCTACTTTGTTACTCTCGCCTTCTTCATTTGATAGCACATTACGAAGATGGCCAAGACGCGCACTTGGATAGAATTATAAGAAGTACTTTCAAATTCTTAATCAAGATGGACGACATGCACCGAGTGCAAGCTGAAATTATGGTCTTCTTGAAAAACCTAGGACACATTCTCCCTTCAGAACTTGATTCTGAATTTAAAAGATTACTTGGCAAACTTAAAGCGCTCGAGAATCATCCATTTGAAAAGCGATCTTTTCTATATTTGGATATTATTAGTTGGCTAGAAAGCAAGATTGAAAGAAAAGGCATTCACCAAATAATAACAGAAAAGTCAGCAAACCTGAGATAATCGAAAATTCAAACTCATATAAAACGCTCTCAAAAATGAGCACGAGCCTTTATAAAGAAAAGGGCTCTAAATTTCTAGGTCACGCAATACCTGTCAGTTCTAGTCAGGAAGCCAAAATTAAAATACAGGAATTGAGAGACAGCCACCCTAAGGCAGTTCATGTTTGTTTTGCATGGAGGTTTGGCTCAAGCAAGTTTGAAGATAGGTTCTCGGATGACGGGGAACCAAACAACTCAGCAGGAAAACCAATTTTTGGACAAATCATAAAGGCAGAGCTATCGAACATTCTAATTGCCGTAGTGAGATACTATGGAGGAACAAACTTAGGGGTCGGCGGATTGATCTCAGCTTATAAAACAGCTGCTGAAGAAGCGATTAATGCGGGCGAAATAATAGAACGACATGAAGAGGTAGAACTTATTATCCGATTCTCCGCAGAAGACACAGGAGCTGTAATGGCCAATATCAATAGATCCACAGCTAAGGTAATCACACATAGTGCCGACCAAAAAAGTCATTTTATTCAAATTAAAATACGGAAATCTTTAAGCCAAGAACTAACTAATAATCTAGATAATTCAGGTAAATTTGACTACGAAACGAAGGAATGAAAGAATTAGAGAAGCTTGTAGAAGTTAGAGGGACCTCAGGTGATGAGGGAACAATCAAAGATTACATCTTAAATTATATAGAAATTAATCAAGACAATTGGAAGGTTAAGCCTCAAGTAATCCAAGGCAAAGGCTTTCAAGATGCCTTCATTTTAATATTCGGTAAGCCAACTACGGCGATCTTCGCTCATATTGATACTATTGGATTCATGGTGGGATACGACAACGACCTAGTCAGAATTGGAGGACCAAGAATCATTGACGGAACAGAATTGGTTGGCGCTGACAGCTACGGAGAAATCTCAACTGAATTGATGATAATTGACCACGAAGATGAAACACGAACTTTTAAATGCCTAAGTGAAAGAATCATTGAGAGAGGCACAATCTTAACTTTCAAACCTAATTTCAGACTTACAGATAATTTTGTTCAATCTCCTTACATGGACAATAGGTTGGGCGTATGGAATGCTCTGAAAGTGGCTGAAACTCTCGAAAATGGAGCCCTAGTTTTCTCCACTTATGAAGAACAAGGCGGTGGATCTGTTGGTTTTTTAGGTAATTATCTTATAAAGGAACATGGCGTTTACCAAGCATTAATATCAGACATCACTTGGGTGACACCTGGAATTAAAGCCGGTGGCGGAGTGGCAATTTCTCTTCACGACAAAGGAGTTCCCAGAAGATCTTTTGTAAACAAAATTGTTGCCATAGCTAAAGAGTCAAAGATTCCTTATCAAATTGAAGTAGAAAGTGGCGGAGGATCAGACGGAACTATGCTTCAAAGCACTGACTTGGCATTTGACTGGTGCTTTATTGGAGCCCCCGAGCAACATGTCCATTCTCCTGATGAGAAAGTTCACCTAAGGGATCTAGAAGGAATGACAAAGCTTTATACTGAACTAATGAAAAAACTTTAGTGCTAACTGTCACAATCATACTCAGCATACTAAGCATCCTTTTAATTCTTGGACCTTTCATAGGACTTATTCTTGATATTCGAAAATCCAGAGCATATGAGCTTTTTGCCATTTCAGCGGGATTCTTTATTTTATTCTTCTTTATTCTAAAGGGACTTATGAGCAATATTGTATACGCGACACTTTTTGCTTTTACATCTGTTCCTCTACTTTTTGTTTACATTTTAATTGCAAATTCAAAGAAGAAATCTGCAGACGATATTGAATCTGAAGATATAATTGACGACTTCAAATTGTAAACATTTCTTTCTTATATTTAGTTCATGGAAAGACACGAATCTGTTCAAGACTACATTGAGTATAAAGCAGATCGAAGAAGTGAATTCATTTTCCTTAGAGACATTCTTTGCGAAACAGAGCTCGGGGATACGGTAAAAAAGGGAAGCACTTGCTATGCCATCAAAGGTGAAAACGTAATTGGAATAGATATTTTCAAGTCATTGACAGGACTATGGCTCTATCAAGATGCTTTCTTAAAGGATGAAAACAAAGTATTGATCAATGCTCAGGAAGACACAACTAAAGCTCTACGACAATGGACGTTCAAAGCTATTTCTGAAATGGTCAACGAA
>JBLFXO010000371.1:0-3321 GCA_047609865.1 Arenicella sp. | reverse complement strand
AGTCGAGTTGCGTTGGATGCCGTTGATGGTTATAAGATGGCTGAAAAGTGATTTTCTCTACTCCTAATAAAACCAGTTCAACGAAATAGATGAACATCTACCACCTTGAGATTCATAGAACTTAAAGTTCACAGCAATTTTTAATCCTTCAGAGTCATAGAAAATAGATCTTACACCTTCTTCAGTGGATTCATCTTTTGAGGGTTTCCCCATTACCTTGATTAATTCATCAGCTTCGATTCCCATGAACTTCATGTCGCAGTCATCAATATCAAATTCTTCTTGAACGTCTTTCAAATCTTGATCAAAGAATTCTTCAAACCCCAAAACCTCCATGAAGATGGTTTCTACCTTTCCAGTTTTACCGTTCACCCAAACAGTGATTGGTGCTCTCTCTACTCTTTTGAAGTAGTAGATAAATGAAGAAGAATCTGGCGCATATTCTCCTCCGGTGAAGTCACCAATTTTCTTTTCTAAATCTAATTCGTTGGTTCCGTAAGGTATCCCGATAAAAGAATCCCAATTATCAACGCTAACTTTCGAACAACCGTCTCCATCATCTAAACTTTCAGTGATGTCGCTTAAAATATTATTCGAATCTTCACCATCATCAGTTGAACCTGCACAAGAAAAAACTACTGCTGTGAGCACAGTGACAAAGAACCACTTCCAATTTTTCATATATTAAAGTTTAGCTTTCAAGCAAATGTAATCATCCAAAATCAAAATTATTAACGAATAAGTTCATTTCGCCCCCTTTTAATAAACAATAGGCTGCTTTCAGTCAATTTGAACATTTAGGCACACAAATTGTACTTATCTTAAATAGAGAAATAAAAAAACACACATTATGTTATCCACTCCAATCACAAAACAAACAAAGAGACCTAGAAAAGGTATTGATAGAAATCTATTAAACTTAGGCGGATCAGTATTATTAACTGAAAAAATATTGGCTCCTAAAAAGGGTTAGTTGCATGAACAGTCACTTCAGGAACAAAGCCTCTTTGATCCATTTTAAGTGATGCAATTAAAACATCTGCAATTTCCTTTGGAGAAAGTTTATTGTTTTCTTGTTCTTTTTCAACTCTATCATCCTTCCCAAACGCGGTAGGAACCTCAGACGGGTTTATCTGAATGACTCTGATATTATGAGGTCTCAATTCTGCTTGCCAACATTGGCTCATTGATCTTAGAGCAAATTTAGAAGAAGAGTAAATAGTTCCGTACTTATATCCTTTCAAAGAAGCTGTTGAAGCAATATTTACAATTGTTCCATAATTTTGTTTTTTGAATATCGGAGTCACCTTAGCCGCCATCATTGCCGCACCAAAAACATTTACTTCGTAAACTTCTCTCAATTTCTCACGTGTTATTTCTTCAATTGGTGCCCAACCACCTATTCCAGCATTATTAATAACACCATCAATTTTCTCAAATGTTTTTAGAGTGAACGCAATCACTTCATCAATGTCCTCATCTTTGGTCATGTCAGCATTGCAAAATCTGCAACCTAACTCTTGAGCAACGGCTTTTAGCTTTTCAGCATCACGACCAGTAATTACGACATTAGCTAGATTAACTACCAATTCTTTGGCAAAAGCTTTTCCTAAGCCTGAACTTCCGCCTGTTACAATAAATACTTTTTCTGCCAAATTCATAAGAGATATTTGAGTGCAAAATTATAGCTTTTTAAGCGAACCCAACCCCTCTAAACCAATTGATATTAAATAATTTAGATTTTTCTTATTGCTAGCAATAAATAAACTCTGATAAATTCTTCATAAAACGGTCAAAAAACTCTACTAAAATCGCTATCTTTATGCCACTAAAAAATGGCATTTAATGGCAGAGCAGCAAGAAGTTTTGAGCAAAGTAGATAAAAAACATACCGCAGAAGTATTAGCAGATTACAGATTAGCGAGAATCTCAAGAGAGACCTCTTTAATGGGTAGGCGTGAAGTATTAGGAGGAAAGGCCAAATTCGGAATTTTCGGAGATGGTAAAGAAATTGCTCAGCTTGCCATGGCTAAGCAGTTTAAAAATGGAGATTTCAGATCTGGTTATTATCGTGATCAAACCTTCATGATGGCAATTGATGCCTTAACTGTTAAAGAATACTTTGCCGCTTTATATGCTCATACTGAAGTTGAAAAGGAACCTGCATCTGCTGGAAGACAAATGGGAGGTCACTTTGCGACAAGAAGTTTAAATGAAGATGGAAGTTGGAAGAATTTGATGGAGCAGAAGAATTCATCTGCTGACATCTCACCTACTGCTGGTCAAATGCCAAGATTGGTTGGATTAGCGCTAGCATCTAAGGTTTATAGAGCTGATAAGAATTTACACAAGATGACTTCATTCACCGATAAAGGAAATGAAGTTGCTTTCGGAACGATTGGAGATGCCTCTACTTCTGAAGGTCCCTTTTGGGAATCAATAAATGCAGCAGGAGTTTTACAGATTCCTTTCGCCATGTCAATTTGGGATGATGGATATGGAATATCTGTTCCAAAAAAATATCAAACTACAAAAGGAAGTATTTCTACTGCGCTTAGCGGAATGCAACGCACGAAGAACTCTACCGGTTACGAAATATTCAAAACTAAAGGTTGGGATTATCCTCACCTATGTGCGACTTACGCTAAAGCAATTAAGCTTTGTAGAGAAGAGCATGTACCAGTACTGATTCACGTTGAAGAAGTGAACCAACCTCAGGGACACTCAACTTCGGGATCACACGAAAGATATAAGTCAGAGGAGAGATTAGCTTGGGAAACAACTCAAGATTGTATAGAGAAATTTAAGGAATTCATTTTAGAATCAGGAATTGCTTCAAACGAAGAGTTAGAGGCAATTGAGAAAGAAGCTAAAAAGCACGTAAGAGAACAAAAAGGAGAAGCTTGGAAAGAATTCAACGCTTTGATTAATGATGATCTTGCAATGTCTATCCAATTAATTAATGGATTAGCTGAAGGAAGTGCGAATGGTGTTTTCATCAAAAAGATCGCTTCCGACCTTGAAGCAGTGATGGGACCAATCAAGAAAGATGTTTTGTCTGCCGCTAGAAAAGCAATGAGACAAACCAGAGGTGAGACTTTTGCTGCTAAAGATCAAATGAACGCTTGGTTGAAGACTAGCGAAGGTGAAAACTATGACCGCTACTCTTCTTATTTATATTCTGAATCAAATACTACGATTACAGACGTGAATGATGTTCAGCCTTCTTATTCAGGGGATGAAATGACAGATGGAAGAATTATCCTAAGAGATAATTTTACAGCCATATTTGATAAGTTCCCAGAAGCACTGACATTTGGA
>JBLFXO010000370.1:0-3327 GCA_047609865.1 Arenicella sp. | reverse complement strand
TTGAGACCTCACACACTAATTGGTCATATGAACCTTTACAAGGCAACTATTCATAATTCAAATAACACGTTGCCGAAATGGTATTTGGAGGCTTTAGGAGTTTACACTAGTTCTTTAAACAAATGTGAGTATTGTGTGGTACATCATACTGCAGGATTGAGAAGGCTATTGAATGATGACGAGCTCACAACAAACTTCCTTCAAAAGGCAAAAGAAGATAATGTTGACGGACTTTTCGATTCTAGTCATGATGTCGGCTTCGCCTATGCAAAGCAGATTACCTTGAACCTAGATTCATCCTCAGAAAATGATATCCAAAAATTGAGAGATGCTGGATTTTCAGATGGAGAAGTATTAGAAATCAATCAAGTGGTCAGTTACTTCAATTACGTAAACAGAATGGTTGTCAGCCTTGGTGTCAATATAGCTGGAGACATTATAGGATTATCTCCTAATAATAGTGATGACCCTAATCAATGGAATCATGATTGAGAATTATAATCTTTATATTTAGGAAATGGCCGAGAATACTTTTACGAATAAAATGAAGCTCAAAGACATTCAAGAATTGAAAGATGTAATTGAAGGCGAAGGATTTGTTCAAGAGGCTAAAGAGGCAGCTAGAATTGAACTCGAATCACGAGGAGAGAAAATAGAAATTGTCACAGAAGATAAGAAACCAAATTCTGAAGAACCGACTGGCGAAGATAAGTATCTTGAATTGAGAAAGTCGATCAAGAAAAAGCGCTCATTTTCATTCACTCCAAAGGCTGAAATATCATTTTATTCTAGAGAAAAACAGACAGCAATTCACGCGCTTTGTCTCAAAACAATAGAAGAATTACAATGGGATCGAATTCATATTGAAGATTTACTAATTGAGATTAGAAGAAAGAGAAAAAAGAACTTTGCATCTTTACAAGATGAAAACAATTGGACACATGATATCTCGATCAGCTTTGACCAAGGAGGAAAAATAACTGTAAAAAGTAAGTCGCTCGGATCAGAATCATTTGATATGGGTAGAAACAATGAAGGAGTTCAACTTTTCAAATTAGTTTTCGAAAAGATGGCTTCAGAAACAAAAGCTGCTGAATTAAAAACAATTGAATCTGACTACAAAGCGCAACAAAGTTGGGATAATTATGAAATTCCAGATCAATTACCAATTGTTGATTTGATTGACTCTCCTTCAAAACTAAAGTTCTACGTTTTTGGAATAATAGGAGTTACCCTTCTCGCCTTCTTAAGCAGTTATCTTCTTTCAAAGATATATTTCATACTCGTAACTGAATTAATCTTAGGGCTTGCGATTAGTTATATTCTAATCTTTGCAGTTGAACAATCAAACTTCACACATTTTCAACAATCCAAACGACTAATAATATATTCTTCAATTGGTTTTCTTCTCTTTCATGAAATATCTGGATACATATATTTTACCAATGAAAATCCGATATTCAATCTTACAATGATTGAATATTTCACATACAAATTTGAGACAGGCCTAGTCTATAAGGACCTTAAGTTAGGGCCTATTTCTTATGGCGCTAAATTATTTCTAATGCCGTTCTTTATCTATTATGTCTGCATGTTTACGTTCCCTATAAAATTTATTTTGTTCTTAACAAATAGAGTCCCCGAAGAAGTTAGCGATTTCGTACTTTATCACTTCATCCAAGGTAAAGATGAAGACGGTGTAAAAAGAGAATTAGCCAAGAAAGAATGGACCAATCCTGTTATGCAAGATTATGCCATTCAAGCGGGTGTATCTAAAATTGATCAGCACGAATTGGCGAGAAACATATAGCAACATGGAAGAAGAAAATCAATTTATACCAATAATGGAGAAGCACTCTAACGAGAAGTTAATTCATATTCTTACAACAGATCAAGAAGGTTTCCAACCTGCAGCATTGGCAGCAGCGAAGGTTGTCTTGGATTCAAGAGGCCTCACGGATAATGAACATGCATTGATTGAAGAAAAAATAGTTGAGAGGGAACGAAAGGAAAAAATCGAGAGTACTAAACATAGAAGCCTGTTAAAAGGACCTGGAATAGTCGTTACTATTATTATTCTCGTTCCTTTGATGCTGTTTACCCCGAATAGAACATTCATGGTAACAATGCTTTTCGCCATGGTTGGTTTTGGAGCTGGTCACGGTGTGAACTACTTGTATTTTAAAAACAAAAAAACTAATAAAGGACATGACGAATTGGATCAACTCCCCTAAAGACGCACTGATTTACGTAGGTGATACCATGTGCTCTTGGTGCCATGGTTTTTCACCAGAATTAGATCAACTTATCGCAAATCATCCCGAACTAGATTTTCACATTGTCAATGGTGGGTTAAGACCACACGGAACAGAAAAGAACAGCACAATGGCTGATTTTCTAAGATCTCATTGGGTCGAAATTGCTGAGCGCACAGGGCAACCATTCGCTTATGACATCTTAGAAGACATGGATTTCGTTTATGACACTGAACCTTCTGCGAGGGCTGTCATTACAGCCAGAATAATGAATCCTGAAAAAGAATATGAATTCTTTAAAGCAGTTCAAATGGCTTTTTATAGGGATAACAAAGACACCAATAAGACAGAAACATATGTAGATCTTGCTGGTCAAAATGGATTTGACAAAGCTGAATTTGAAAAGATTTTTCTATCAGAAGATGCGAAATTACAAACTCAAGGAGACTTTCAAATTTCGTCACAAATGGGCGTCAAAGGATTTCCATCAATGGTGATTAAGTTGGAAGGACAATTCATTCAAATTTCAAATGGATTTAGAGAAACAGCTGCCATTGAAGAAACAATTAAAGAGGCTAAATTAAAAGTTCAAGAGTTATAATGGATCAAGACGCCCAAAGGAAACATATGATAGAGTTGGTGACCACCAGGATGCCATTTGGCAAGTTCAAAGGCCGCTATATTTGTGACTTACCTGAATATTACTTAGTTTGGTATAGAGGTAAAGGCTTTCCCGAAGGAAAAATAGGCATGCTTTTAGCTTCTATCTATGAAATCAAACTTAATGGGTTAGAGAAAATTCTTGAACCTATTAAAAAAATGGCTCGATAACATGAAACAATTCTTCATTCTTATACCAATTCTAGCGATAGCATTCAATTCAGAGGCTCAAGTAAAATCATATTTAGCGTTGGGCGATTCCTATACTATTTGCCAATCTATTGACAGCACATTGCGTTGGCCAATTCAATTAGCGAACATTCTAAATGAGAAAACTACGAAAGTTGAAACACCAACTATTATTGCTAAAACAGGTTGGCGTACTGATGATATGTTGAAAGCAGCTGAAAAG
>JBLFXO010000369.1:0-3348 GCA_047609865.1 Arenicella sp. | reverse complement strand
AGGAGTTGCGGTTACTCCAAGAATGTTTACATTCTCGAAATATTGAAAGATTTTTCTAAATGAGTTGTTGTGAGCTTCATCCACAATCACAAGCCCAACGTTCTCAATGAATTTTTTGTTCTCTTGTAATCTATTATTAAGCGTTTCAACCATTGCGGTGAATGATTGAAATTCAGATTGATCATCCAAAGTCTTCACCAAACTATTAATCACCTTATTCTCAATATTTAAGGCTTTTAATTGTTTTGATGTTTGAATGCAAAGTTCAATTCTGTGAGTAAGGATTAAAACTTTTTTATTGGTCTTTTGAATATAGCTCTTTGCAATGTTCGAAAAGATCACAGTTTTACCTCCTCCAGTTGGAAGTTGGAACAGTAAATTGAAGTTCTCGCCCTCATTAATCAGCTCGCTAATTATCTGATCTACAACCTTTTTCTGGAAAGGATATAGTTCTTTTTTCTTAAAAAGGCTTTCATCTATCATAGTGGAGGGTCTCCATTAAAGTGGCGCAAAAATACGTCCTTTATATTGAAAGTCAAAATTTAGAGCAGCTATTATTGAAATCTTATTCACAATCTATGTTCATGAATCCTAATTGTTTGGTCTAAAAATCCGAAAAAATGTAAGGCAAAGCTGTTATATTTGTCTACACAAAAAATTGAAATAAAAAGATTCCAATGAGCGAAGAAATTGAAAAAGTAAAGTGCCTAATTATTGGTTCAGGACCGGCAGGATATACAGCAGCTATTTATGCGGCAAGAGCAAACATGGCTCCAGTGCTATACCAAGGCTTACAGCCAGGAGGACAATTAACAACAACTGACGAAGTTGAAAACTTCCCAGGTTATCCTCAAGGAGTTACAGGACCTCAAATGATGGTTGAATTACAAACTCAAGCTGAGCGTTTTGATGCTGACATCAGAAATGGATGGGTATCAAAAGTGGATTTTACAGGACCTGTTCATAAGGTTTGGGTTGATGAGAAAACTGAAATTCATGCTGACACCATTGTTATTTCAACTGGTGCTTCGGCAAAATACTTAGGATTAGAATCTGAACAACATTATTTATCAATTGGTGGTGGCGTATCTGCCTGTGCAGTATGTGACGGATTTTTCTACAGAGGTCAAGAAACAATTATAGTTGGAGCGGGAGATTCTGCATGTGAAGAGGCTCATTACCTTTCAAAATTGTGTACGAAAGTGACAATGCTTGTTAGAAGAGACGAATTCAGAGCTTCTAAAATCATGGTAGAAAGAGTAAAAAGAACGGAAAATATTGAAATCCTATTCAATACTGAAACTGTTGAAGTTTTAGGAGATGGTAAAGGAGTTACCGGAGCTAAAGTAAAAAATCATGTTACTGGAGATGTGAGTGAAATTCCTGGAACTGGATTCTTTGTAGCCATTGGTCACATACCAAATACGGCAATTTTCAAAGGATGGCTTGATTTGGATGACACGGGTTATATTATTAATCAGCCAGGAACTTCTAAGACAAATATTGATGGTGTTTTCGTATCAGGAGATGCTGCAGATCATGTTTACAGGCAAGCAGTTACTGCGGCCGGAACAGGCTGTATGGCAGCTTTGGATGCTGAAAAATATCTTGCTGCTAGACATTAAGAAAAATTATTTTGATAATATTGAAAAACGCTCTTTCTTTTGGAAGGGCGTTTTTTATTTGCGAGCCAGGCTCATATCAAAAGGAAGCCTATTAATTATTGACCTACCTAATGTCAATTCATCTGCATATTGCAGTTCAGTCCCAACCGCCACACCTCTAGAGAGTGTAGTAACCTTTACATCAAAATCGGCTAACTTTCTATACAAGAAAAAGTTGGTTGTATCGCCTTCCATTGAAGCATTTAGAGCAAGGATTACTTCTTGACAGTCACCAGTATTAAGTCTGCCCAATAAACTATCGATATTCAAATCGTTTGGTCCAATTCCTTCCATTGGAGAAATGACACCACCTAAAACGTGATAAGTTCCAAAGTACTGTTGAGTACTTTCAATTGCCAAAATATCTCTGATATCTTCAACAACGCAGATCAACCCATTTTTTCTAGATTCAGTAGAGCAGATTTCGCAAATTTCGGCATCTGATATATTCCCACATTCTTTGCAAGACTTCAAATTTGTTTGGATATCAGCTAATGACTGAGCAAACATTTGTAATTCATCTTGGTCCCTCTTCAATAAATTAAGAACGAGACGTAGGGCTGTCTTCTTACCAATACCTGGTAATGATGAGAAGTGATCTACGAGATCTTCAAGATATTTTGATGGGATATTCACGAAAAGCAAAAATACAACAATGACAACACCTATTTATGTCATATCGTCAAGAATATCAACATTTTTAATCTAATAAAGTTAAATTTGAGGTATGCTTTGTGCTTCATCTGAGAAAAAAATATTGAGGTTTAAACTTCCTGCTGGAACATCAAGAGGTGTTTTAACTGAGAAACTTTGTTGGATTATAAAGATTTGGGATGATCATACCCCTGACTGTATTGGAATCGGAGAAGCATCTATCATCAAGACCCTCTCCCCTGATTGGTCTGAAGACTACGAAAAGAATCTGAATGAAATTCTTTCGAACATTAACCATCACGTTGACAATGAATTTAAAGATATCTCCTCCTTCCCATCCATCAAGTTTGGATGTGAAATGGCGTTAATTGATTTTTTTAACGGTGGCAAACAAATTTATTTTGATTCTGATTTTACAGATGGTTACAAAGGAATCACCATCAATGGTCTTATTTGGATGGGCGAAAAGCAATTCATGTTTGATCAAATCAAAACGAAGCTTGAGGCAGGATTTAGCTGTGTCAAACTCAAGATTGGGGCGATTGATTTTAATGAGGAAATTGAACTCCTTAAGTATATCCGTAGTCAATTTAGCAAAGAAGATGTTGAGTTGAGAGTAGATGCTAATGGAGCATTCGAAGAATCTCAAGCTCTAGAAAAACTTAAGACTTTGAGTGATTACGATTTGCATTCAATTGAGCAACCAATCAAAGCGGGTAATTGGAATGAAATGGCAAAGCTTTGTGCAGCCACTCCTTTAGATATTGCTTTGGATGAAGAACTCATTGGTATAAATGACCTTGATGTTCAATCAAGAATGCTAACTGTAATCAAGCCTCAATACATCATTTTAAAGCCTTCTTTACTTGGAGGAACAATAACAACTAACCAATGGATTTCTTTGGCTGGACAAAAAGGAATCAAGTGGTGGATAACGTCTGCCTTAGAAAGCAATGTTGGTTTAAATGCATTGGCTCAATACACTTTTTCTACACAAAACACTAAACCCCAAGGCTTAGGTACTGGACAA
>JBLFXO010000368.1:0-3368 GCA_047609865.1 Arenicella sp. | reverse complement strand
TATGGTAAAAACCATCATTCGAATTCATCAATATCACTAAATCACCGAAATAAGAAGGCCAATGTTTATGCTTCGTACAGCAATAGTTTTGGGAAGAATTATAGTTTCTTTGACATGGAGAGAACACAATATGGTTATTTGTATGATTCAAGAACAGAGAATAACAATTATACTGGAGCGCATAACGCTAAAGTTGGAGCCGATTGGTTTATTAATAAAAAACACACTTTAGGAGTATTGGCAAGTGGGAATTATTTTGATGCTAGAGGTGAAGGTTTGACTACGACAAATATTATTCCTATTGGCGGAGCGACAGAACAGCAACTGATAGCTGACAACTCTGGGACAGGTCTTAACTACCAAGCAGCAGGAAATATAAATTACAGATTTGCAGATACTCTTGGTCATGAATTTTCTTTTGATGCCGATTATGCTCAATACGCAAGGGAAGCAAACAACTTTCAACCCAATTTATATTTAGATGGAAATGGTGACACACTATTTTCAAACAACTATAGAATGTTGACACCAACAGATATTCAAATAGTTAGTGCTAAGGCAGATTATGCTCAAAACTTATGGGGTGGAAAAGTGAGCGTTGGTGCCAAATTCTCAATCGTACAAACAGATAATACATTCGATTTTTATGATGTATTTGACGGTGGAGACGTGCTAAACACGGATAGATCAAACAACTTTGTTTACACAGAGAATATCAACGCAGCCTATGTTAATTATGCTCGAAAACTGAAGACCAAATGGAATTTGCAATTAGGACTGAGATTAGAACAAACAAATTCTGTTGGTGAATTAACAAGTACTCAAAGCTCAGCAGATGATTCAGTTGAGCGTCACTATTTAGATCTGTTTCCATCAGGAGGATTGACATATACTCCTAACTATAAACATATGTGGGCTTTGAATTTTTCTAAGAGAATACAACGTCCAAACTATCAATCTTTGAATCCATTTGTAAATCAATCTACCGAGCTTTCTTTCATGAAAGGAAACCCATTCTTACAGCCGGCATATGCTTATAACACTAAGATCTCTCACACATTTAAATATAGATTTACAACGTCATTAAGCTATAGTTATACTGAAGACTTCTTTGCTCAAGTAACTGACACTCTTGGTGTAGATAAATCATTTTTAACCTCTCTCAATGTAGCCGATCAGAGTACAATAAACTTAGGCGTGAGTTTACCATTCAGTATTAAAAAATGGTGGAGCGTTTATTTATCTCTTAACGGAACGTACCAGCAATACTTTGCAAATGATGATAAGTTTACCCCTTTGAATCAACCAACATTTAGTCTTTATGCTCAGAATTCATTCTTAATGAAATGGGGCTTTAAATTAGAGCTGTCTGGTTGGTTCTCTTCACCGTCTGTATGGGGTGGAACATATCTTACAAAAAGTATGGGCTCATTTGATGCAGCAATTGAGAAAAAATTCTTTAAAGATAAAATGTCTTTGAGGGTAGCAGGATCAGACATCTTCTTCACCTCATTTTGGCAAGCAGATGCAACTTTTGGGGATGTTTCGTTTGCAGGCTCAGGTGGATATGAAAGTCAAAGAGTGACATTCAGTCTAACTTATAATTTTGGAAACCGAGAAGCCAAAGGACCAAGAGACCGTAAAACTGGTCTTGAAGATGAGAATAAACGAACTGGAGGAGAATAAAGAACCTTCCTGTTATCGACCGTAATATAAATCGAAGTATCCTAAGGTAGTTATGACCATTATTCCACCTGTTGTGTCGCCATACTTTGCTGGAATCCCTCCAGTAAAAACTGTGACTTTTTCATAGGCAGCTAGAGGAATGGTAGGTTCATTTAGACATTTAACTCCATCAAGGAAATAAGTTAAATCGTTAGGTCTACTGCCCCGAACAACTTCTATTTCTTCACTTTCTACCACTACTACGTCAGCGACAATGTCAACAATTTCTCGGGGACTGCGGGATGGAATCATCTGAATATCATCTTTGCTAATAATTATGCTCTTTTGAGCGTCAGCTAAGTCATTGTCTATTTGGATTGGATCAGGATAATGTGGACATCCACAACAGCCTCTCCAATAATTTAATGAATGTAAAGTGAGCGTCCCTAGATGTAAAACATTATCTTCTTTGAGGATTATATGTTTAATGAGTAGGCTATCTGAGCCAAAGGCTGAAACTCGCATGTCATAGATTCCAGCAGGCACATTCGTAAACTTAAATTTCCCATCCAAATCGCCTCGTATTAATCTACAAGTGCTGTCCCCGTCAATGAGCCAACATCTGACAAAAGGAATAGAAACATTTGAATCATCTACAACAAGACCAGTTATATCACTCGCCTTAACAATGGGACTTAAAAAGAAGGATAGTGCTAAGATTAAGAATGTTTTCATGCTATGATTTTTAGAGGATAAAAAAGCCCCAACATTATGGGTTAATGTCAGGGCAAATAATTATACAGGGAATAGCGCTATTGTCCTGCTTTCCATGCATAATATAAATCAAAGTAGCTTTTTGTCTCTAACACAACTACGCCACCAGTAGTATCTCCATATTTTGCTGGAACTCCGCCAGTGTATCCCATCATTGATGCGATCCCTACTCCGGGTACTCCGTTTAAGTCTCGTGATTTTACGCCGTCAACATAATAAATTACATCTCCTGGTCTTGATCCTCTGATAATCATATCTGAAGTTCCTTCAGGAATAATGATATCTGAATTCATTGAAGCGAATAATTCTTTTGGATTTCTAAGATTTGGACTATTCTTTATATCTCCTAAAGGAATTTCAATTTTAGAAACATCCTTGTTAATAAGGGGTGCTTGATATCTAATTACAATTGGGTCCTTCATGATTGAATTCTCTTGTAGAGCAATCATCTCCAAGTTTGTGATTCCGTCTGACTTAATTTGAACCGCGCTAATTGTGGTTGTATCTTTACCCATTGAAACTGCTTTAAGGTTATATATACCAGGTTTCAATGCTTCAAAAGAGAACTTACCATCTAAGTCTGCTTTTTGACGATTGATTACCCCTTGACCTTCAAGGAATACTTTTGCTGAAGGAATTGAAACATTTTTTCCGTCAACGATTTGACCTTTTAGCGTTCCCAATGAAACTTGTGCGTTTACCATTCCTGAGCAAAAAATCGCAGCTAATATTAATTTGAATTTAGTTTTCATGTTTTGTGTTTTTGTAAGAAATCGTTGACCGAAGTTCTCATGTTCCCTTATTAGATGCAGCACATTAAATGATTCCATAAAAAGAATTAAACTTTTTTAATTTTCCCTGGTTTCTGTAGTGTTCTCAATACTTCTAGAAACAAAAAAGCCTGACCCCACCGTGTGTGAATCAGACTT
>JBLFXO010000367.1:0-3384 GCA_047609865.1 Arenicella sp. | reverse complement strand
CTACATTTATCAGCTGGTAGACAGCAAAACATTGAAGACCACTTCTGGCAAAATCCAATTAAAATGAGAAAATTATTTATAGCTGCGTTTGCTCTAAGCGCTATTGCAGCTGTCTCTTGCGAGAAAGAAAGAACTTGTGTTTGTACAGAGGTTTATGAAGGTGAAAACAATAATTACACTACTGTTTCTGAAATGGAGACTGAAAAGTCTTCAAAAATAGATGCTACTCAGGATTGCGAGACTCAAAATATTGCGGAGCAAACAGTACTGACGGAAACTTATAGCAAGACTTGTGAACTGAAATAGTTAAGCCTCAACCCACTCGCCATTATCCTTAATTAAGGATATGAGTTCTTCAAGGGCATCTACTTCTGGAATGTTTCTTTTTACAACTTCCTTTTCTTTGTAGAGATTGATTTTGCCTTTACCAACTCCAACATATCCATAGTCAGCATCAGCCATTTCTCCAGGGCCGTTAACAATACAGCCCATAATCGCAATTTTCAATCCCTTTAAATGATTTGTTTTAGTACGGATTTTTGCGGTCGTTTCTTGCAAGTCAAATAATGTTCTACCACAAGATGGGCAAGATATGTATTCGGTTTTGGAGATTCTGGTTCTAGTCGCCTGAAGGATTCCAAAAGCAGTAGAGGTAACTTTAATTGGTGTTTCAATGTTGTTTGCAGAAATCATCATTCCGTCCCCTTTTCCATCAATCAAATGTGATCCGAAATCTGTAGATGAAAAAAGTTGAAATTGTTCTTTGTTGATATCAGCGTATTCGTAGTTCATTATCACCGGAACATCAATGCCGAGATGCATCAACTCAATAAAGAACCTTCTCATTCCAAAAATCGTGTTCTCAGCTTTCGCATGAACCAATAAAACAACTGAACTGTCTTCTTTTAAAACGTTTTCTAAATGATTTATTTGATCCAAATCTAATGCGTCAATCTCAATGAAATTAATGGTTCCATCCTTATTTGATGAATTTGAATAGTCATCAGCCTTATATACTGGATGGATTTGATGCTGATCAGCAAATTTGGACTCCTTACAGATAACTCTCAGGGTTCCTGGAAGAGCAAATTCAGGTATAACTTCACCTGTATAAATGTAGTCTACAGCTTGGTCTTTAATCGTCCATTTATCATCTTGAACATGATATACATATCCATAAGCAAATAAATGCGAAGGTTTGATTGCTTCAAGATGACTTAAATCCGCAACGACAATAGGAACGTTCTTGCCTCCAATGTTTGCAAGGGAACGCGTTTTTCGTCTTGAATAATCAAAAGGGTCGTAAGGAAGCTCAAAGTCAAAGTGAGCAACCGAAATAGATCGGTTTGTATACCTATCCGCGAGCATTTTTGCAACCGGAATCTCGGCTTCAGGTGCTTCCGTTAATGAAACTCTGATGGTATCTCCTAATCCGTCTTCTAATAAAGAGCCAATTCCAACGGCGGATTTTATCCTGCCATCTTCTCCTTCTCCAGCTTCTGTTACTCCAAGATGTAATGGATAGATTGTTCCTCTTTCAATCATCTTGGCCATCAATAAGCGATAAGCTTGCACCATCACGATTGGGTTAGATGATTTCATTGAAATAACTAGATCGAAATAATCATTCGCTTCACAAATATCTATGAACTCAAGAGCTGATTGAACCATTCCAAGTGGAGAATCTCCAAACTTGCTCATGATTCGGTCAGACAAAGAACCATGATTGGTTCCGATACGCATTGCGCGCTTTTTCTCTTTGCAAAGAAGAACCAAAGGTGTGAACTTATCAGCCACTCTTTTTAGCTGAGCGGCATACTCTTCTTCGGTATAGTCTATCTCCTCAAATTTCTTTTTGTCTGTATAATTACCTGGATTTACTCTTACTTTTTCAACATGATGTGCAGCAACTTCAGCCGCATTAGGAGTAAAATGAATATCCGCAACAAGAGGAGTTTCATATCCTTTATCACTCAAGCTTTTTCTGATATCAGCTAACTTTTCGGCCTCTTTGATTGAGGGGGCAGTAAATCGAACAATTTCACAACCTGCTTCTATCATCCTAATTGATTGCTCAACTGACAATTCAACATCCATAGTATCAGTAGTGGTCATTGATTGCAGTCGAATCCGGTTTGATCCTCCGACTCCCACATTCCCTACCATTACTTCTCGAGAAGTAATGCGACTATAGTTTGTTAGGCTGGTGCTATATTTCTTTGAATTTGCCAATTAGTTTGGAAGAGTCCCTAGGAATTTGGCCATTGTCTTGATTAACTTTTTGGATAAGGGAACGTCCGGTTTACCGTAAAGTTCTAGTTGTAATCCCATATCCTTTGTTTTGATAGTTTTCAAAACATGATTCATGTTTTTAATTTTTACTCTCGTTGCCGTGGGGAGCGCTTCAAGGAGTAAATCCATTTCAGAAACATCAACTTGAATATCTGTCGTTCCGTTAATCAACAAAACAGGAATTTTGAGTTTTGCGATTTCTACCGCTGGATCATATTTCATCCAAGAGATAAGAAAAGGTTGAATAGAAGGATGCATTAAACTATGTAATAATTTTGGAGTGTCCTTAAGCATTTGACCAGAAGCCAAAGTGTCTAATTTTGCATTCACTAAGCCTTGCATTTCAATAGTTAAAGAGGCAGATAATTGTTTCTTAAGAATTGAATGGATTGGTCTCCCAGCCCCTGCTAAGGAAATGACTGCATCAACATTCTTGTTTTTATTGGCAGCAGCAATGGCAACCAATGAACCTTGGCTATGACCTGCCAAAATGATGTTCTTATATAAACCATTGTCTTTGTACTTATCCACCCAAGATGATGCATCAGAAATAAAGTCATCAAAAGATAAATTTTTCTGAGCGAAGTTCTCAATCTTGCTGCCTGCTATTGATCTTTTATCATAACGTAAAACACAATAACCATAAGTGTTGACTAAGTCATCTGAAATCATTTTCAATGAATTGTTAGTCATTTGAGCATTGTTACCATTTCGGTCAGTAGGTCCTGAACCTGCAACAAGAATGATGAGGTCAGTAGATTCAACTCCACCTTCAGGAGAACTCAATGTTCCTTTCAATGTGCAGATTCCTTGTACGTTCTCAACTTCTTTCTCATTTTGTGAAAAGGAGATGAGATTGGCAACTAAAAAAAATGATAGGAGCATTGATTTCATAAAGAGGTATATTGTTAATACGAAGATAAGAGAAAGGTCAAGAAAGATAACGTCCGTCCCCGTAAACTATCCTTTCGTACCAAATCTTTTTATTTCGATTGAAGGACGGTTAAGTTTAAAATTCAAACACCATTAATGTGAAAACAATACAGATAAGCGTCCTTTTATTAACTGCAGTAATATTCTCTCAGTGCGCCG
>JBLFXO010000366.1:0-3388 GCA_047609865.1 Arenicella sp. | reverse complement strand
ATACTTTCTTGAGCACAGGTGAAATAGACAGTTTAGCTGCCATCACAGATCCAGCAATGTATGATCAGGCCAGTTCTTTTTATGCTGAACTAGAAACTATTAGAATTTCGATTTTTAGAGCAGACGTTTTAAGAGCACTTGCAATACTAATTATCGGAGCAGGGATTGTTTACATCTATATTCAAAAAGGTATGCACAAGTTAGCATTCGGAGCTTTAATAGCATTGATCATTGTAGGAGATATGGGGATGATTGATAAGCGATTTTTGAATAACGAAAAGAAAGGAAAAAACTATAATCAATGGACGGAGGCTTGGAAAGCGCAAGTACCTTACACGGCAGGTAACGGAGACAATGAAATTTACAACAATGAAGTTTTAAATAATCCACTAATTCAGTTAGCAGTTGATTCTGCAATCACAGCAAATAAAGATGACTGGAAGGATATGGAAGCTGTTGAAAAAATTAGAAGACAAGATTGGATGAAGTTTAGAATTTTGAACAGAATGACGAATTATCGTGTTATTGATTTGTCTAATCCTTGGAAGTCTACTTATGCCTCTTACTTCCACAAATCAATTGGTGGATATCACGGAGCGAAACTAGGTAGATATCAAGAGTTGATTGAATTTCACTTAGGATATTACAATCCTGCAGTGCTTGATATGTTGAATGCGAAATATCAAATTGCTAGTCAGAATACTGCCGCTGGTAAAAACTCGCAATTGATCACAACAAGCACATCCGCAATGGGGAATGCTTGGTTTGCCAAGAGCGTTGAATTTATGGAAACTGATGATGACGAAATTCAAGCAATGGGTTCTTCAAAAGCCGCTAATTTAGAATTGGCTTCACCAGATTTTCAAATATTTGTGAACGGAGAAAAAATCACTGAAGGTCAAAAAATTGGAGAACGTGATGTGTTCACATTTGTTGGTCCGGTTGCTTTGCCAGACAGTACAGTGGTTATTGATACCTTCCAACAACAATTGCCAATCGCACAATTAGCGGCTGAGGAGCTATCATTGATTCAAGGTCAAGAGCCAGGACAATGGAGTTGGGCTTATACTGCAATGTTAGATAGCAACTTTTCAAAGGTGATTAACATCAGGGCTTCTACTAATATTGGATGGGATCCGAGAGTGACGACTTTAGTCAACAAAGAATTCCAATCTAATATTTCAAAAGGAAGTTACTCTGGTGAAGGTTCAATTGAATTGGCTTCATATCACCCAGATAAGATGACGTATACTACTTCAAGTACTGAAGCTCAGTTGGCGGTATTCTCTGAAGTTCATTATCCTGTTGGATGGAAAGCATTTGTTGATGGTAGCGAAGTTTCAATAACTAGAGCGAACTATTTGCTTAGAGCTGTTGAAGTTCCTGCTGGAGATCACACGGTAACTTTTGAATATGAGTTAGAGTCATATGCTAAATCAGGTACCTATGCGAATATCGGGACAATCATTGTTTTCTTAATTCTGATTGCAGGACTTGTGATTGGATGGAAGTTTCAAAACGAAGACGAAGATGAACTTGCCGGAGTATCTGAAGGTGAAGATGTTGTTTAATTAAAGAATTCTATCTCTTTAAGGATGATTACTGCAGCTATAAGCACATATAATAGAGAGAAGTATCTTCCGCAACTTTTTGAATCAATTAATAAGCAAACTATCTCTCCTGATTTGATTGAGATTATTCTGGTGGATAACAATTCGCCAGGAAATACGAAAGAGCTTTTTGATGGATTTCAAAAGACCTATCCTAATCTTAAAATGTCTTACTTCTTAGAAACCAATCAAGGTCTCTCGTATGGTAGAAATAGGGGAGTGGATGAGTCTACAGGAAAGTACATTACCTTTTTAGATGATGATGCTTTCATCTCAGACGATTACCTAGAGAAGATTTACAATTACTTTGAAAAAGAGGAGTCTCTTACGGCAATAGGAAGTAAAATCTTACTTCATTATGAAGATAAGATTCCGGCTTGGGAGAACAAATACCTCAATTCTCTTTTAGGATATTTCAATCTAGGAGATGAGCCAAAAAGGATGACAAAGGATTATCCAAGAGGTTCAAATATGTCATTCAGATCTGATGTTTTTGAGAAGGTCGGATTGTTTAACGTTGAGCTCGGTAGAAAAGGAAACAACTTGGCAGGAAGCGAAGAGAAAGACATCTTTCAGCGTATTTTCAAGCAAAGTGATATGAAAGTGCTTTATGTGCCAGACGCAATTGTTTTTCACTGCGTACCTAACGAACGTACAACAGCTGAATTCATCAAGAGACAGGCTTTAGGAACAGGAAATGGAGAGCGCAAGCGTGTCAAAAACGAAGGCGGAATGTCAACTGTAAAGCGTGGATTAATTGAAATTGCGAAATGGGGAGCTAGTTTATTGCTATGGGTGATGTTCCTTTTTAAAGGTCAGGTCTCCAAAGGAGCAATGATTGTGAAATTCAGATGGTGGGTTTCTAAAGGCTTTTTTCTTCAATCGAAAAGTTCTTAAACAAATGCTTTAATAGTCTGTTGGATGAATTGCCATCTTTGAACTGATTGTATCTATCCAATACTCTTTTAAATTCCTTTTGATACTCAGCATCTTTCGTCCATTCATCTGAAGTGAAGATTAATTTAAAGAGCTGCTCTTCATTATCTGCGAAAGGTCCTTGTAGTTCTTCTTTGTAATCGAAATAGATTCCTCTACAATTAGCGAGATAATCCTCAAAATCATAAGCGTAGAAGATCGTATGATTGCCACTTAACATGTGGTCATAAAAAGAACTAGAGTAGTCTGTAATCAACAAATCAACATAAGGCAGTAGTTCTTGAATGTCATCAACATCTCCCGATATATCAGTAATGTTTGATAAGCCTTTAGGAACCACTAAGTTCTTTTCCCAAGGATGTTTTTTGATGACCAAATGAAATCCAGCTGCAACTAATTGCTCATTGTATCCACTTAAATCTTCACTGAAAGCTGTTACTGAATCAGCATTATCTCTGAAAGTAGGAGCGTAGAGGACGATCTTATTGTACTTCTCAATCCCAAGTAAATCACTGTAATCATTCAAAGCGAGACTCTTATTAAAGAAGACATCATTTCTCGGATAGCCTGTAATGACTGTGTTGTCATTTTCAAAAGCTCCTTTAAATATTCGGCTTACTTCTTCAGATGGCGAGACAATGACTTTGTACTTTTGACGAGAATAGAATTTGATGCTCTTCAGAAATCTGTATTTGAGGCTTGTTCGGTTAGCTGAAAACTGGATGTTGTCAGACAAGTGATCAGCCGCATCAACACCCACTTTCTTAAAGGGAGATCCATGCCATGTCTGTACAAAATTGAAGTATCCAAAGATTGATTTAGTATAGTAGATGTCGTAAGAT
>JBLFXO010000365.1:0-3397 GCA_047609865.1 Arenicella sp. | reverse complement strand
AGAAAGTTGTTGGATCTACCACATACCAAGAAAGTTTTGATCTATTTGTTCCGGCAGCCAAGCCATTTTTAATTGAAGCCTCTGGGAAAACTGTCGGCTGTCCTTGTGGTACCGAAGCCAATTTCCATGTTCCAAAGTTCTTAATGTCTATGGCAGATTGAGAACCTTCAAATCCATCAATGTAAGAAATACCTTCTTTTGAAATTGCTCTTTGCGTACCTGGAATTAAGTAGGCAAATTCACCATAAGCTGTAATACTCGAAGGGGCTTTAGTAGATATCACTGGTAAAAAGTCAACCGCCTTTGTTAACCAAGGTAAGTCTCGTCTAATTGAAATATCAGTACCTAAAACCGTATTACTAATTGGTTCGTCACCAACATTCACTTTTTGAGTTAATGGTTTTTCAGTCAAGTTCATTACGGTAGCTCCCCAGTTGAAGTCTTTATCAAACTCGTAATTGAAGTGCGCACCTACCAATGATTTTTGTTGGAATCCGAATAGAGAATTACTTTCTAACTGAACTTTAATTGGAGTTCCTGCCTCTAAAATTCCCTGATTTAAAATCTTTACTCTACCTAAGTTATAATCAACAGTGTAATCTACACCTTCAGTTAACTTCACACCACCTGCCGTAACAGTAACAGAACCTTCAGGAACATTTAATGAATTCAATGAGATATCAGAACTTACTGAAGATTTATATTCTCCTTTTAATTTGAATCTGTTCTTATTAGGTAATTGTTGAGCAGCTGTTTTTGTAGAATCATATAGCTCTTCATAAACGATTCCGTCAATTTGAACTGGCGCCAAACTTCCTGCTGACTCTAAAGTTTTTCTCAATGTTTTTCCAAAAGGCTCAATGGTTGTGAAATAGACTCGACCAGTTTTGGGATCGATTGTTCCAGCCTGGGTAGCCTTGTTTCCTGAATAGAGAATGGGCACGTAATCAAATCGACCATCTGGCTGAAGGTTTTGTTGCATGTTCAATCTATCAAGATCTAATTGCTGCATTAATAATTTATCATCTACACCTGTATAAGGCAAGTAATTAATGTCTACCGAAGTCTTTGGATTGTTATAGTATAAATCCATTATGAAATCATTTTGACTCACTTGATAAGCACCAATTGAGTAAACGTTTTTCATCATCAAATCCCATGTTTTGTTAGCAGGATTTACAACTGTAGCTTTTAATAGCTTCAAGATTAATGCACTTTTAGATCCTTCTTCAACTGGAACGTCATTTGAGAATTCACCTACTTGGAATGTTCTTCCGTTATATGTGTATTGGTACGCAACACCTAAAACTTCATCCTGATTCAAAGGAGATTTTAAGGAGATGAAACCTAACTGTGCATTGTAATTGAATTCTTGAACAGATAATTGTCTGGCATTTTCTACTTTTTCATAATGGATAGATTGTGCAAATGGTCCTGGTGCACCAGAATAAGCTCCCAGTTCAGAAACAGCAGATGAAAAACTTCTAATATTGGTATTGGTAATCAATTCATTATAGAGGTCATTGGCACCATTATCAGGATACTCACCATTGAAGGCCGCAACATTACCTTCAGTGAATTCACCTTTCTCTTCACCTAAATCTGTAAATGCAATTATATTTCTTGTATTCTCAACTCTGTTAATACGGTTGGTCACCCAAACTTCAATTTTTGTAATTTGAACTCCTGATTGAACGTATGGCATGGTCTGCATTGCTGAATCATAGTGCTCACGGTGATAGTAATTTAAAAAATAGTGCTTATTCGCTTCATAATTATCAGCTTTCAATTCGTAATCTTGAACTTGCGCTCCGCCTGAAACATTAATCTCTTGCCTTTTCCCTTTCTCTTGCGCGAGGATTGTATTCACAGTTAATCTTCCCCATTTCAAATCAGAACGGATACCGAATAAACTTTGAGATCCTTGAATTAAAGTTGTGTTCAGCGGTAAGCTCACGTTTCCTGCTTCAATTTTTTGGATGATTTCATCTTCGTATCCGGTGTATTCAATCTTAACTTGATTTTGGAAGTTGAAAGTTGCTTCCGTATTTTGAGCGATAGTAAGTTTCAATTTATCTCCAATTTGCCCAACAAGATTCAAGTTAATTCTTTGTTGGAAATCAAATGTTGTTACTCTTCTTTGTTTAATGGGTAATACTGGATTATCATATTTTGAGATATTGACACCAAATGATAATTCGGCTGATCCTTGAGGTCTAATATTGATCTCATCTCCACCAAAAATGATATCAAATGCTTCACCTTTCATTTTCAATGCCGGAATAGGATTACCTCCACTTGCCTGTTCGTTCTCAGAATTCACTTTATCAATCCATGCTTCCTTCAATGCTTGTTTACGCTTATATGCCATGTACTCTTCAAGCGTCATTGCTGTTGGATATCTGTATTGAATTCCACCAATAGTTTGATAAATTTCATACATCCCTGTTTCAGGGTTATAAACAACATTAGTATTTAAGTTAGAAGGATCAGGAAGACCCATTGGGCCCGTTTTCTTATTTGTGTAGTCATAATAATCCTCCATAGGAAACTGGAGTTTTGACGTATCCGTAGTGCCTTGTCCAAATGAATTTGAACAAATACAAAAGATAGTTGTTATGACTATGAGTAGTTTCACGAAGGGTCTATAATACTTTAAGTGCTTCTTTAATTATTTCTTCAATTGTTTGTTCGTCTGTGAGGACTTTTGTTATCGCTTTCTCTGCTCTTTTCTTGTCAAAACCGAGCGCCAACAAGGCAGTTAACGCATCATTTTGGTTAGTATTGTTCGAAGTGAAAATATTTTCGGTTGCAAAATCACTTTTAGCCACCTTATCCTTCAAGTCAAGAATAACTCTAGCCGCTGTTTTAGCTCCTATTCCCTTAATACTTTGAATCAAAGCAACATTATCGCTAACTATAGCCGTTGCAATTTCATCAGATGTCATAGCGCTCAACATCAAGATTCCAGTATTGGCTCCAATTCCTGAAACAGAAATTAGATGATTGAACATTTCTCTTTCCTTTATGGAGTAGAATCCATATAGAGTATGTGCATCTTCTCTAACTTGTAACTGTGTGAAAATTTTGATATTCTCGTCATTCCCTAATTTTGAGAACGTGTTCAAGCTTATTTTGACAAAGTATCCAACACCACTGCACTCTACAATTACATTTGTAGGCGTCTTCTCTATTAGTCTTCCGTTTAAATGCGCTATCATTTCTTATTTAATTTGGGCGTCAACCACCGCTACTTTTACCATATTCAAAATCTCTCTAATAGACGATCCTAATTGCAAAACGTGAATTGAGCGATTCATTCCTACTAGTATTGGTCCAATCGCATCAACATCATCTCCCATCTCTTGTAAAAGCTTATAAGCAATGTTTCCAGATG
>JBLFXO010000364.1:0-3400 GCA_047609865.1 Arenicella sp. | reverse complement strand
TAAATAAAATTGAAGCCTTTCGAGTTTTCGAAGGGCTTTTTTTATGCCCAATTCATACATTCATTTTATCTTTGTACTATGAGTCAGTACAAGAAAGTAGCTTTTTATACTTTAGGATGTAAATTGAATTTTTCTGAAACATCCACCATTGCTAGAAACTTTGAGAATCAAGGCTTTGCAAAGGTTGATTTTAATGATCGTCCTGACATCTTCGTTATCAATACTTGCTCAGTTACTGAAAATGCAGACAAGAAATGTAGAAATCTTGTTAAGAAAGCTCTGAAGATAAACCCTGAGGCTTTTGTGACAATGATTGGTTGCTATGCTCAACTTAAACCGACTCAAATATCAGAGATTCCTGGCGTTGATTTAGTTCTAGGAGCAAATGAGAAATTCAACATTCTAGACCACATAGAAAGCTTAGAGAAAAAAGAATTGGCAGAAGTTAAGTCAAACAATATTAAAGAAACCAGAGACTTTATTCCTTCACATAGTATGGGAGATAGAACAAGGTCTTTTTTGAAAATTCAAGATGGATGTGATTACTTCTGCACTTTTTGTACGATACCATTGGCAAGAGGTAAAAGTAGAAATGCAACCATAGAAGAGACATTGATAGAAGCGAACAAAATTGGTGAGTCAGTCATTAAAGAAGTTGTTTTAACTGGTGTAAACATTGGTGACTTTGGACAGGGAGATAACGAGAATTTCTTTGGCTTAATTCAAGAACTAGATAGAATTGAAGGAGTTGATAGATGGAGAATTTCATCAATTGAACCGAACTTATTGGCGAATGAGATTATTGAGTTTGTTTCAAACTCTGAGCACTTTGTTCCTCACTTTCATATTCCTCTTCAATCAGGTTCTGACATTCTACTGAAAGCAATGCGCAGAAAGTACTTGTCAGAACTGTACACTGAAAGAGTACATAAGATTAAAGAGTTAATGCCAGATGCCTGCATTGGGGTTGATGTGATCGTTGGTTTTCCTGGAGAAACTGAAGACGAATTTATGAAGACTGTGAATTATTTGAATGATTTGGACGTTTCATATTTTCACGTTTTCACCTATTCAGAAAGAGCGAATACAACAGCCAAAAAAATGGAAGGAAGTATTCCAGTCAACATCAGGAGAGAACGAAGTAGACAACTTCAAATACTTTCTGAAAAGAAAAAAAGACACTTCTACTCTACTCAAATTGGAAAAGTAAAACCAGTTCTTTTTGAAGCAGAAGAAAATGAAGGAACGATTTTTGGATTTACAAATAATTACGTGAAGGTAAAGTTTCCTTACGATAAAAGTCTGGTCAACCAGATTGTTTCAGTCACTCTCAATGAGATTGATAGAGATGGTGTCATGAAAGTTGAACTAGTTGAAGCAGTTGTTTGAGGAGATTAATTTTCATATTAGCATTTAGTGCATTTTCAGTTCTTGGACAAGAAACGATAGATAAGGACACTGTCTTTTTGGACTCTAAATGGAAAGTCACTAATTACCGTGAGCTAGCCACCTATTATAGGAAAACTGTAATGACCGGACCAGATTCTATTCTTTTGGTTCAGGACTTTTTCCTTGAAAATGGGAATATTCAGATGGCTGGAACTTACCACGGAGAAATGAAGCGTTCCAATCGAACAGGAGAATTCAAGTATTATTATACAAACGGAAATCTTAAGGCGATATACGACTACAAGGGCGGGCTGATTGATGGAGAGCGTAAAAAATTTTACTCAAATGGAAACATTAAATCTATTGAGCACTTTGATCTTGGCATTCAGATTGACACTATTTTCACTTATTATGAAAATGGCCAAGTACAGAAAATATGTGTTCTAAATCAAAATTATCAAAGAGATAATCCTGCTTTTAAGCACGCTAAAATGAAGATGATGTCGGCTTATTCAGATGACGGCATCTCACAGGTTACAAACGGTAAGGGAGTTTTTATTGAATATTTTTTATCAGGTAAAAAAAGAACTGAAATATCATATTCAGATGGATTACCACATGGGAAATGGATAAAATACAGCGGGAAAAAGAAAAAGAAATCGGCTATTATGACCTTCAAAGAAGGAAAGTTTATAAAAGGTGAAATTCATGATAATGGAAAAAAGGACGTCTTCTCTTCATTCAGCCGAAAAGCATATTTCCCTTCAGGCTTAAGAGGGCTTGACAAATACTTAGATGACAACTTAGGCGGATGCAATGATATCAAAGATAATGAGCTTTTACTCATGGTATCAATTGGCTCTGACGGCAAGGCATATTTTGAACAACTCATTTCAGGAGATGTTGGTCCTTGCCAATTAGAAGAATTACAAATGTTAGTGTCTAATATGCCCCTATGGAAGGCCGCAATAGAAAATGGCAAGTACGTAGATGGAAATCAGGCCATCAGAATTAAGCACAAAAAATAGGCTCCTTTAGCGAAGTAAAGGAGCCTATTTTATAATTATTTCTTTCTATTTGTCAAATTCAGCAACCGTTTTGTCAATGATAGAAACACAATCTAAAAGTTGCTCTCTATTCATTACCAATGGCGGTGCAAAACGAATAATATTACCGTGCGTTGGTTTCGCCAACATTCCATTTTCTTTAAGCTTTATACAAATATCCCAGGCAGTTGAGCTTTCTTCAGAATCATTAATAACGATTGCATTTAATAAACCTTTACCTCTTACTAGATTTAGGATATCGTACTTCTCAACTAGTTTTTGTACTTCTGATCTAAACAATTGACCAAGCTCTTCTGCATTCTCAGCCAACTTCTCGTCTGTTACCACTTCTAATGCTGCAATTGCAACTTTGCCAGCAACAGGGTTTCCACCAAACGTAGAACCATGTTGTCCCGGCTTGATAACATTCATGATCTCATTATTTGCAAAGACAGCAGATACAGGATATGCTCCTCCAGAGAGTGCCTTTCCTAAAATCAAAATATCTGGTTTCACATTGTCATGATCTACTGCTAATAACTTTCCAGTTCTTGCGATTCCAGTTTGAACTTCATCAGCAATAAAAAGAGCGCCCTTAGCCTCACACAAGGCCTTCGCTTTTGAAAGGTATCCGTCTGCAGGAACATACACTCCAGCTTCTCCTTGAATTGGCTCAACCATGAATCCGGCAACACTATCTTCGTTCAATGCTTTTTCTAAAGCATCAATATCATCATAAGGAATCTTGATAAACCCTGGCGTAAAAGGACCGAAGTTCTTTTTTGCATCTGGATCATTTGAAAATGAGATGATAGTTGTAGTTCTTCCGTGGAAATTATTTTCACAAACAATGATTTTTGCCTGATGTTCTTCAATTCCTTTTACTTCATAAGCCCACTTTCTACATAACTTAATTGCTGTTTCCACAGCTTCAGCTCCAGTATTCATTGGTAACACCTTGTCAA
>JBLFXO010000363.1:0-3449 GCA_047609865.1 Arenicella sp. | reverse complement strand
AACCCCAAAACCCCAAAACCCCAAAACCCCAAAACCCCTCATGGATCTCGCCTTAGATATATAGGGTGGTTTATGAATGAATTACGGTTGACTCCGACGGAAATATACCAAAAAATAAAGATTTAATCATGAGGAAAGTTGGAGGAAAAGCAGCAGTCCCAGTAAAAGCACCAGCCAAGAAACCAGCTGCATCAGCAAAAGCCGTAGAAGTAAATCCAACCATTATCAATTAGAGGACAATAGACGATATAACTGACGAGGTATTTAATCATTATGCTTCAGACAATGGTAAAGGGAAAAAAATCATTGATGGAGGTAAGCCAAATTTTGCAACATTTGGACTCATTGTATATAGAGGGTGTGCAAAAAATCTGTGAAGAAATGAATATCGATCCATCTAAAGATGCCGAGATCTTAGTACTCGTATATTTCTGTGAATGCTACGAATATGGAGAAATCACAAAAACTGAATTCAAAAAAGGAATTGAAAAATTGCATTGCGACTCCCTCAAGAGCTTTACAAATAGGTACATTGGACAAAAGCTAATCAGAATAGAGTTGACTACTTGAAACAGGCCTTAGATGATAAGAAATCTAATGATTTCAAGAAATTTTGGAAATTTGTATTTACGTATCATCGTGAAGGCGGCCAGAAAGCAGTTGGTAATTTTGATTAAAATAAAACGAATAGAGATAGAACAATGCCTTGCGCTGATGGAGCTCATTTTCAAGGGATATTTCAAATTACAGAAGCCCTTCTTCTCTTTCATCTAGGTAATATCATTCTTGACTTTCAGGAAAAATAATTGAAATTTATGAGCTTAGACCAATGGGAAAATGTTTTGGAGGTGTTTAAAATGTGCCAAGACAGTATAGATAATTATGACGTCACAGGAGCTTGTATTTAGATTATTGTTATATTTAGGGCCTGTGCTTTTGGATGAGTTTTATGAATGGTACACAACCAAATGAGAAGCGATGAAGTGCGGTAGACTTTAACTTGGATTTTAAAATATGTCGATCTGTTGATTCTAATTAATAATCGTAACGTGATCGTGATTACATTTTACATTATGGAGGATTACAAAGTAATTGCGCTGATAACTCTCAGGGGCCCAACAAGATAGAAGGTTACCTTCGCAAACTCAAGAGCGAAAGCTCTGTCAAGCTCTTTGGAAGCTTTACCAAGCGGTGGTTCACTCTTGATATTTCTCAGTCTACATTTTTTTATTCGACAGACAAGGGGAAAAAGGCATCACGTGTTATTCCAATCAGAGTAAGGTTTTTTTAATTCTGTAGGATATCTTAAAGCTTGAAATCATAAAGCCACCTTCTCTATCCCAATGTGACGAACAGTACTTTAAGTTTGGGTTTAAGCTGCTAACATGAGAGAGACCTTACTCTCTTTTTGCATCTACTGATAACGAAAAAGAATACTGGATGTATGCATTTCGATCAATCCTCAAAGTCAGAGATAGTAATCAGCAAATTTAATGCTAGGATGGAATTCAGAACAAAAAGTGAAGAAATCAAAGACGGCTACCGAAAGAGTATTTAGTCAGACTCATGCAAAAGAATCTACTGGTCGAAGGGCTGGAGAAGACATAAAAAGAAAAGATCAGCGACACGTCCATGCTATTTCACCAGTTAATCTAGTGCAGATTAATACTGAAGTCTCTTCTCCTCAGTATTCAAGAAATTGATTTCCCAATACAACGGAATTCAAAGAACATTGACACACTAGTATGGTTAAGCAGAGAGAGAAAAGCTTTATTGCATAAGACTAAAGTCTTAGATTGAATGAGTCTAATCAAAAGGGTTATGATAAAATCAAACAACCTGTCCTCATGATGCTCAAGATTGACAAACACATCAAGCATCTAAATAAAGTCAAGATGTAGTAGACTTATTCTTGTCCAGAGTCCGGCAAATCCAAAAAAACAGAGGAGTCAACACCATATTCAGATCTCAAAGAAGATAATCGAAATGACGAACTGGCCAAGACTTTTGGTCCAAAACAAGAAGATTCTTCCTCTAGTAATCCAGGATTGAATTCAGAACTCTATAAACTGTTCGAAAAAAGGTAGAATGATTTGGGGAATCAGAAGCAAATGACCATCAGACTGCTTGAAAATAAAAACTTGACATAAAATGGACATCTTCAAGAACCTCCATAACTAATCATACCAACTGATTTTGTCACTGACTAAAGAAATGACATGGTATTCACTCCAGTACGTAGATAAAAAATGTTTGCCTAAGAGGAATTTGGGAATTTCCAAAAGTTGGAAAACAGGAACAGTGGTATTTATGGAAAGTATTCGCTCGGTAAACCAGGGATGAGTGGAAGTAAGCCAAAAGATATCAATGCCACTGTTCTCAAGAAATACATTATCAAGGCAAACACAACGGGAAGTGGATTGGAAATAGCCAATAAAAATAAGCTTAAGAAAGAGACCTAACAACTACTTGATCATAATGGAGTTCAAAGGCTTCTATCTGGTGGAAATATTTATTCAAACTCAAACAGTCAAAACTAACTCTTTAAAACTCGAACTATGAGGAATGATAAAAGGGGTTATTTTGATAAATCCAGTGAAGAAATGGAATTCTCAAATTCACCTGAATAACTTAATGTGGTGGACATTGAGTCCGAAGAAGATGTCAAGCATCCACCCCAACCTGAAGGTTACTCAGAGTATAAAATTAGTAGTTAAAATCCCAAAACATTTCTTCCAAGATGTAATTTTTCTTACTAATATAACTAGATGGTAAAGGTGTATCGGGATAACTGCCCTTGTGCAAAATGTTGACGAAAGGAAGCGAGGTAAAGAATTGATAATTATTTTTTAGAATTATATTGAAGGTACTTCCGAAGTTGGAACCATTGGAACTACTAATAGCATTGTGGAAGGACAACATAAAAGAAAATCACTTATTGATAAATGGGAAAAACAGATTCCTATGGATTGCCACAAGCCTGTAAGTATTTCGGAATTTAAAATCTAGAGCAAAAAGTTATGTAATGGAGATTTCAGTATGAGTGGAGGAATTGAAGAGAAAATTAATGCTACTTCTGCTTCTGATTTTGGTAGTTTATTTAGGAAGCTTTCAAATCCTCAAGGAAATGGGGTCTCATCGGGATAATTGGAAAATTAAAAATCTCAGTTCCACAAAATGAATAACATCGATTCTATTGCTCCTAAATAAAATACTAGTGGATTCGATGCTTATAGAAAGTCTAGGTGCGTTTCAGAGGTTGAACTTCCAACCCCATGCAAGGAGAACTCTCACAACGGGTCATCTTTTGAATACGATTGGGATCAGACCATCGACAGGATGCAACATTCTCGCAAAATGACAGCTGGAGTGGGCTGTCCAATTGATGAATGGGATTGATCGCTTCAATACAAGAGCAAATTGCTCTTGGTCCCTTATATGAGTTAATC
>JBLFXO010000362.1:0-3485 GCA_047609865.1 Arenicella sp. | reverse complement strand
CTTATTTATATTTTCTACTTATTATTTACTTCTGATAAGCTATGGAAAAGAACTGCGAAAACTGTAACATGAACTCGCTTAAAGGGATGATTTTATGGTACTTGCGGAGCGAAAGTCATAGGAAAGAGGATTCCTCTTAAGACCATAATATCAGAATTCAGTGATCAAGTGCTCGATTCAGACAATAAGTACTTCACAACAATTCGCCATATACTAGTCAATCAAAGCTTATTATTGATACCTGCTTAGGCGAAATAAGAAAAAAGTATTTTACTCCTATCACATTTTTTACATTAGGAATGACATTCTCAATCATTCTTTTCAATTTTTCTAGGAATGATTCTTTAAGAATATGTTTATTCAAAACTATTTAAGCACTCTACGCTTCAAGTCATTTTGAACATTGTAAAGTTCATTGGATTCAGTATAGTACTGCTATTAATTTTTTCCATCATTGGAATTGCAATCGCAATGCTATTTTTTAACGGTTCTTCAATTGAAGTATAGCTTCAGAGAATCCGCTTTGAACTTCAGTTTCTAAAAAATGTGCTCCATTTTCTACTACGAGCTCTCCTTTTGAGATAGTTCCCCATTGCATACTCGAGTCTGAACTGAATAAAATGGTATTGGCTAAATTTTCAAAAGAGCAATTTTGAAGCAGCGGATGTTCTTTTGAAACGACAGCCACGTCCAATGTTTCACCTACTTTAAAGTAAGTTGCGTTGAAGTTATTCATTGCTTTTCTTCCAGACCTTGTTATTTGCTCAAAAGCGAAGAGCCCACTATTACCTTGGTTTTTTGAATAGAAAGTATTCCTTTTATGAGTTATTAATCTTTGACCATAGTCTAAAATCCTAAGCTCTTCTAAAGGATTTAGGCCAACATGAGAATCTGTACCAATACTCCATCTTCCTCCGGCATCTTGATAATCTTTTAAAGGAAAAAGTCCATCACCTAAATTACCCTCAGTTGAAGGGCACAATACTACATTCGCACCAGACTTGGCTAGATTAAGGGTCTCTTCAGGAGTTAAATGAGTTGCATGAACTAAATGAAAACGATCATTCATCTTAATATTATCCAACATCCATTCAACCGGTCTCTTTCCTAAGTACGCTATTGAATCTTCAATTTCTTTTAATTGTTCAGAAACATGAATATGGAATGGTACATCTTGTAAATGATTGGCAGCAAGCTCAGCAATCACTGTTGGTTCAACACCTCTCATAGAATGTATTCCCACAGCAATATTAGCATGTTCATAGAGTTCGCAGCTCTTTTTTGAAGCTTCAAACAATCTCAAATAACTTTCTAAATCAGGTGAGATAAATCTTTTTTGACCATCAGTTGGAGCTTTACCGAATCCACCCATTTGATAGAAGATAGGAACGAGCGTAATTCCGATACCAACTTCCTTGGCAGCTTTCACTAGCCGTTCACCCATCTCACTTAAATTATCAAATGGCTTTCCGTCTTTATCATGATGAACATAATGGAATTCAGCCACATTCGTGTATCCATGGCGCAACATTTCAACATATAACATCTTGGCAATTTTCTCTAATTGATCGGGCGAGATACTTAATGCAAGTGAATACATTGCCTCTCGCCAAGACCAGAAATCATCAGGTGTTTGACCAGTTGAATGCTTTTCAGCCAACCCAGCCATTGCGTATTGAAACGAATGCGAATGTGCATTCTGAAAACCAGGGAGACCAATATCTAAAGTGGTGCCCTCTGGTGAAGAATCTTTTTGGATACTTAAAATAATTCCTTTCTGATCGATTTGAATTTTCACATTCTCATCCCATCCGTTTTCTGTCAATAATGCTTCAAAATAATACGTCTTCATAAATAATATTAGAGACGCTAAAGTAGAATTTTCTACTCGATTATTTGCTTATAAATTGCAGATGTGAAAACTGGAACCATCAAACTGATTGATCTCATACTAGGTGACATTGACAACCAATCTCCACCACTTAATGACCATTCTTCAAAATCTTGAGTAACAATTGTGGATAATCCAGAAATTAAATCCCCTGAGTAAGCCCAAGTATTCCAATTAGAAGTTGTCAGTGTAATCGTTTTACCTTCACCTGTAATTGTCCAGTTATTGTAGTTTCCTGCGCCATTTTGGACAACAATGATATTTAAATTTACAATTTTCCAAGATGACCAATCATCAGGAGTAACAGTCTGAATTTCTCCTTCTTGTCCTAACATAGAGAATTTCCAACTATTCCAATCATCTACTGCCACTGTACTGAAGCTATTTGGCCCCATTTCCCATGAATTGACATTACCGGTACTTACTGACTTTACCTTACTTGCCATAAATATTTCATGACCAGTTTGTGCAATCGAATAGAATCCTAAAAGTGAACAAATAAATACTGCAATAAATCGACTTTTCATAATGCTGAATGTTTATTAAAAATAGGGATTATATCTGATAGACGAAAAAATTCTGCTTAGGTACCCTTGTTTACAGCTTTTGATATATTTGTTTCATGAAGATTAAAGAGGTCACGCATTATCTTGAATCACTTGCACCATTGTCAAGTCAAGAAAGCTACGATAATTCAGGATTAATAGTTGGAAATAAAGATACAGAGATCACTAACACATTAATAAGTTTAGATTGCACTGAAGCCATTATTGACGAAGCGATTTCTAGGGGCTGTAATCTGATCGTATCTCATCATCCAATAGTATTCAAAGGACTAAAGACTTTTACAGGGAATAACTACGTTGAACGCACTGTAATTAAAGCAATCAAAAATGACATTGCCATTTATGCTATCCACACCAATTTGGATAATTATAAGCTTGGTGTCAATCATAAAATTGGAAGTTTATTGGGGATTAAAGAACCTAGAATTTTGTCTCCCTCTAAAAAGACACTAATCAAATTGGTAACATTTGTTCCTTTCCTTCATATTGAAGCCGTTAAAGAAGCCATATTTAAAGCAGGATCTGGCCAGGTTGGAAACTACTCTGAATGTTCATTCGTCAATGACGGTACAGGAACTTTCAAGGCCGGCGATAGTGCCAATCCGCATTTAGGAAGTATAGGTGTCAGAGAAAATGCAGAGGAAAAGCGGTTAGAAGTGTTGGTTTCCTCACATAAAATATCAGCTGTTGTTTCAGCCTTGAAAGAAGCTCATCCATATGAAGAAGTAGCATTAGATCTAATTCCTATTATGAACAAAAATTCTGATGAAGGATCTGGTATGATTGGTGAACTTGAAAACGAAGTCACTGAAGTAGATTTTCTAAGGATGTTAAAGGATAAATTCAAATGTCATACAATAAGACATACTGAATTAATAAACAAGCCGATAAAGACTATTGCTTGGTGCGGCGGAGCTGGCAGCTTTTTGTTGGGGTCTGCTAAGTCTCAAAAGGCAGATATTTTTATTACAGGAGATTTTAAATATCACGAATTTTTTGACGCTGAAAATCAACTAGTTATTGCGGAC
>JBLFXO010000361.1:0-3517 GCA_047609865.1 Arenicella sp. | reverse complement strand
AAAACAAGGCATTTCATAATCAGAATTTAAATCCAATGATACAAATATCATCAACTTGTTCCAAATTCAATTTCCAATTTTGAAATTCTTTAAGAAGCATTTCTTGCTGAACAATCATAGGTTCTTTACAGATCTTGATTAGAAACTCACGAAACTTAGCGTACTTATACTTCTTCCCAAACTCTCCACCAAACTGATCCATGAATCCGTCAGTGAAGAGATAAATTAGATCTCCCTCCTCGGTTTCAATCGAATGAGTTTTAAAAGCTTCGTTTTTGTCATCTTTCCCAATTGCATGCTTGTTTGCTGCAGTGATACCTATCTCTTTGCTATCCTTACCTAATAAGTAAAGAGGGTTATTTGCTCCAGCCCATTCCAAAGACCTATTGATAAAATTTATTTTAGCCAATGAGATATCCATCCCATCTCGAACGAATTCTGATTTGGTTTCAAAGGTTTCAATGACAATTTCTTTGGTTTTATCCAATATTTTTCCAGGATCCGAAATCCCAAATTCTTTTACAGCTCTGTTTAGGGCATTGTGACAAACTATACTCACCATTGCTCCCGGAACCCCATGCCCTGTGCAATCTGCTACAGCAACCAATAGTTCACCTTCAATTTCTTGAATCCAATAAAAGTCCCCGCTCACTACGTCTTTAGGTAGAAACAAAACAAAACTTTCTTTTAAATAAGTTTTCAGTTTTTCATCCGTTGGAAGTATCGCTTTTTGAATTCTCTTGGCGTATGTTATTGAATCAGATATTTCCTGATGGGTATAAGCAAGTACAGAATGCTGTCTTTCAATTTCTAGGTTTTGAGCTTCAACTTCCTCTTTCTGCTCATTGATTAATTGGTTATCCTTTTTCTTTCTGAGAAAGCTCCTTAACCCAATTACGAAAACTATAAGTAGTAAGGTGATACCGCCATAGAGTGCATAAGATTGAGTTTTTTGTTGTTTCCTTTCTACATCATTCAAGGCACGTTCTTTCTGGAATTCAAGACTATCTTTTAATGACTCTTTTTGGTATTCATAGCGCATGCTTTTCTTGTAGGCCTCTGAAACAGTAGTTTCTCCCTTCAATTTATCTTTCATTTTGAGATGTAAGTCGGAGTAAAAGAATGCCTCTTTATAATTTAGTTCATGCTCATAAATTTGAGAAAGAGTTCTCGCTGAGTTTTCAATATCAATTGGATAGCCTAACTTGAGGGCAACCTCATAGCTTTCTATAGCAAGCAGCTTTGCTTCCTCCCATTTATCCATTTTAATTAGAACGTTTGCCAGGTTATTCTTTCCAGTTGAAATACCGACTTCAATTCCCGTTTTTGCCCAAGCCTCAAGTCCGTTTTCATAAAAGGTCAATGCTTTTCCATAAACTTTCTCTTTGAAATATACATTGCCAATGTTATCATTAGCCATTGCTATTCCTCGGTGGTGATCAACACTTTCGCTGAGTTTGAGAGCCCTTTGATAATAATCTAAAGCTTTGAAAGGTAAGTTTGAGTTCTCATAAATGGAACCAACATTATTGTAAGAAATCGCAACTCCAATCACATCTTTTAACTCCTTTTTCATTTTAAGACTTAATCTGTGGTATTCAAGTGCTTTAGTTGTGTCACCTATAATGCTGTAAATAACACCAAGGTTATTTTGTGTTGTTGACATTCCGTCCTTATTATCAAGCTGTTCATAAAGCATCAAACTTTGGTGATAATAGTCCAAAGCACTCAGTAAGTCTCCTCTTTGATCCTTATAAAAACCTTTGTTTGATAGCGCTCCAGCAAGAAAATACGCCAGTTTTTTTTGGGTCATCTCATTATCATGTAAGACAAGCGCTATTTTAACTCTCTTGATTAAAAAATCATTGTAACGCGGCCAAACATCTTCATTCCAGCAATTATCAACGATATTTTCAAGCATGGCGAATTCAACGGTGTCCTCAAGCGTGCTATGGTAAATGACAAGAGAGGTGTCAATCAGCTTTTTATCGTTATCAGAAAGTTTAGAAATACTCAGCGAATCAATTAGATAGAATTCTTGGTCGCCAAAATTTTGAGCCAAACTCGATATAGAGCTAACTAAAAGAAATAATGAAAAAATTATTTTGAGCGAGCTCTGCAATGTGTGGGTTTGAAGATAAAGATAGCAAATGTGCCTAAATTTCAAGCTTCAAATTGAAGTAATAAATTGGGATGCTATTCTTGAAGTTGAATTGATTCTGTGAATTTGAATTTTATTAAAACAGAGTAGAGGACGAAGAAAATTGTTATTCCTAAACAAGCTCCAACTACAATGTCGGCCATAAAATGCTGTGAAATGTGAACTCTTGAATAAGCTGCAAGAACAGCAAATATTCCACATAGACCTTGGACATATCTGTATTTCCTAAATACGAATGCCAAGAAAATAAATAATGCAAAAGATGCCGTGCTATGTCCAGAAGGGAATGAAAAAGCAGCATGCATGTCAACTCCTTCAACGAGCTTCAATTGCCCATTTTGAAAATATGCAGTTGGTCTCAAGTGATCAGAGAATACTTGTCTTTTTAATAGCTGAGCTATAACTCCAGAAATGGCAAGAGTTGATAAGCCCAAAATCCCATTTGCAATTTTATTCTTTGTCGTGAGGCTGACAATGACTATTAGAACCACTGCTGTAATGCCATCTCCAACATGTGTAAAGTATTTAAAAAAGGAATCTGCTGGTTCCCCGATTTGTTGATTGATCGCTAAGTGCAATTCAAATTTATCGGTAATCAAAACTAGTGTAAGCCCGGTGAAGACAAACAAGAGTGCAATCACCATAAATGGTAATAAAGATCTGAGTAAGGCTATCATCAAGTTTGAAGAGCTCCAACGTTATAGCGCTCTGTAGCTTTCTTATGATTTGCCATTTCAATTCCCATTGAAATTACTTTTCTTGTTTCAAGGGGATCAATGATGGCATCCACCCAAATCCTAGAGGCGGCATAATAGGGAGAAATTTGTTCGTCATATCTGGCCTTGATTCGGTCGTAAAGTTCTTTTTGCTTTACTTCATCAACTTCTTCTCCTTTTCTCTTCATAGAGCCAACTTCGATTTGGGTCAAAGTTTTGGCTGCCGAAGCACCCGACATAACAGCGAGCTCAGCTGTAGGCCAAGAAACTATTAATCTTGGGTCATAAGCTTTTCCACACATAGCATAGTTTCCAGCCCCGTATGAGTTCCCCAGAATAACTGTGAACTTAGGAACAACAGAATTTGCCATGGCGTTCACCATTTTTGCTCCATCTTTTATTATTCCCGCATGTTCAGACTTAGATCCTACCATGAATCCACTTACATCTTGTAAAAAGACTAAAGGAATATTTTTTTGATTACATACCATAATGAACCTTGCAGCTTTGTCAGCAGAGTCAGTGTAAATAACTCCTCCAAATTGCATTTCACCACTTTCACTTTTTACAACTTTTCTTTGATTCGCAATAATTCCAACACTCCATCCATCAACTCTCGCGTATCCACATACGATTGTTT
>JBLFXO010000360.1:0-3530 GCA_047609865.1 Arenicella sp. | reverse complement strand
AAACATCTTATAATGTGGCTCTACAAACTTACTTTTTTTAGGAAGATTTAACCATATTTGAAAAAGCTCTAACGGGTTTGAATCTTTATTTAATAATGGAAACATTTCAGAATGTTGAATACCTTTTCCTGAAGTTAGCCATTGTGTATCTCCGCCACCAAAACGTCCAATCCCACCCAGTGAATCTGAATGATCCATAAACCCTTTTTTGACAACACTCACAGTCTCAAAGCCTCTGTGCGGATGAGACGGAAAGCCAGGCACATCTTTTCCATGATACATACTCCAACCGTCTTTACCAGAAAAATCTTGCCCTATCATTCTGCCGGAAATTGATGTTGCTGGGCCATAAGTGCCATTTCCACCTGGGTATAAGTCATAATGATAAGCACAAAATAAAAAAGGATCTTTGGTTTGCCATTGGCTTCCAATTGGAAATATACTTTGGATAACTTTAGTTGTCATATTGAATTTAGTTAAGAATTTAAAGTTAGGTGTTTTTGTCTTTTGTAGGATGAAAAAAAGTATGTATCTTTACAAAAAAACTTTAGGGGTGTTGTTAAATCAACTGAGAAATACCCTTTGAACTTGATCAAGGTAATACTTGCGCAAAGGAAAAGTGAATAAACTGCCAATAGAGGCGAATTCCCTAGAGTTATAATTAATTGAATAATTAATAATAATGGAAGTAACTCTAAATAACAAAAAGATTACAATAGCTGATAATGATATTTTAGAAACTGTTCTAGAATTGAATCATCTTGTTTCAAAAAAAGGAATCGCTGTAGCTGTTAATGGTTCAGTAATTTCCAAAGTGATGTGGTCAAAGCATCAGTTAAACGCTAATGATACCATTATGGTTATTACAGCAACTGCTGGAGGTTAATGTATTCCAACTAATAGCCGTCAGTTCGAGTGATTCAAAAAGCGCTAGCTATTTTGAATTGTATCGAGAAGAGAACGGCTAATCAGTAATTTAGATATAAATAAAATAATTAAAAATAATATGCTTAAAGCGCAAGGCACCCCGCACCCAGTTTTGAGTAAAACAAAAATAAACTTATGAGTAAAGCAGTAAAAATACCAAACAAAGGCTCTAATATTACGAGAGAACCTTTTCCAGGATCAGAAAAAATATATGTAAGTGGAGAAATTCATAAAGATATAAAAGTGGCTATGCGTCAAATTAATTTGACGGATTCAGAAGCCATGTTTACAAAAGGTGAGTTTATTAAGGAAAAAAATGATCCAGTTGTTGTTTATGACACGTCAGGGCCTTTTACCGATCCAAGTATTGAAATTGATGTTAAATATGGTGTACCTGCCATTCGTCAATCATGGATTGAAAAACGTGGAGATGTTAAAGAATTAGATGAGATTACATCTGATTTTGGTAAAGAGCGTTTATATAACTCTGATTTAGATCATTTGAGATTTGAACACCTTAAAAAACCATTAATTGCAAAAGAAGGTGCAAATGTATCTCAAATGCATTATGCTAAAAAAGGAATTATTACACCAGAAATGGAATATGTAGCGATTCGTGAAAATCAAAAATTAGAAGAGATTAAAGAAATTGCGCCACAGCATCCAGGTAATTCTTTTGGAGCAAGTATTCCAGAAAAAATTACAGCTGAGTTTGTGAGATCAGAAATTGCTTGTGGTAGAGCTGTTTTACCCAATAATATCAATCACCCAGAAAGTGAGCCAATGATTATTGGTAGAAATTTCTTGGTTAAAATTAATGCCAATATTGGAAACTCAGCATTGTCATCTTCAATTGAAGAAGAGGTTGAGAAAATGGTTTGGGGAATCCGTTGGGGAGCAGATACTATTATGGATTTGTCAACAGGTAAAAATATTCATGAAACGAGAGAGTGGATTATTAGAAACTCTCCAGTACCTGTAGGAACAGTTCCTATTTATCAAGCATTAGAAAAAGTAAATGGTAAAGCTGAGGATTTAACATGGGAATTGTTTAGAGATACATTAATTGAACAAGCAGAACAAGGTGTTGATTATTTTACAATTCATGCCGGTGTTTTATTGAGATATGTGCCAATGACGGCTAAACGTTTAACTGGAATTGTGTCTCGTGGTGGATCTATAATGGCTAAATGGTGTTTGTCTCACCATAAAGAAAGTTTTTTATATACCCATTTTGAAGAAATCTGCGAGATTATGAAAAAATATGATGTGGCCTTTTCTTTAGGAGATGGTTTACGTCCTGGGTCTATTGCTGATGCAAATGATCAAGCGCAATTGGCTGAATTAAAAACGCTTGGTGAATTAACTAAAATTGCTTGGAAACATGATGTGCAAGTGATGATTGAAGGACCAGGTCATGTGCCAATGCAGATGATTAAAGAGAATATGGAAATTGAATTGGAAGATTGTTTTGAAGCACCATTTTATACTTTAGGACCTTTGACTACTGATATTGCACCAGGTTATGATCACATTACTTCTGGAATTGGAGCAGCTCAAATTGGTTGGTACGGAACGGCAATGTTATGCTACGTTACACCAAAAGAACATTTAGGTTTACCAAACAGAGATGATGTTAAAGAAGGTGTAATCACTTACAAAATTGCAGCGCACGCAGCGGATCTAGCAAAAGGTTTTCCTGGTGCACAACACAGAGATAATGCCATGTCAAAATCTAGATTTGAATTCCGTTGGGAAGATCAATTTAACTTAGGATTTGATCCTGATACAGCAAGATCTTATCATGATGAGACTTTACCTAGTCAAAATGCCAAGGTAGCTCACTTCTGTTCAATGTGCGGGCCTCACTTTTGTTCAATGAAAATCTCTCAAGATGTAAGAGAATATGCTGATAAGCATGGTTTAAATCCTGATGAGGCAATTCAAGAAGGAATGAAAGAAATGTCTAACACTTATACTGAAAAAGGATCTGAATTATATTTAGAACCTAAAGAATTGAAATAATTATGGGATAGGGATGCAAGGTTCTATAACTTTGCATCCTTTACTCAATTAATTTCATTGGTCTTAATTACCTTAGCGATTAATAAATAGATTACGCCAACAATGAAAAGCATTATATTCTCATATCCAACAAGAATCGAAAATGAATTAGATAAAGTAGGCGAATTATTATTGGGTAGCGAATTAGATTTTTTTCACTTAAGAAAACCAGATTTTGACTACAATCAAATGAAGGACTACTTAAATGAAATTAATGACCATTTACATTGTAAGATTATAATTCATTCGCATTATAGTTTGATTAGTAATTTTGATTTAGCGGGGATTAATTTAAATAAAAAAGGATTGAGTCAATTAGCATATGCTGATGAAGTTGATAAGTGTTTTATTCAACCATTGGTGTTAAAAAATAGGGAGATTGAAGTGAATCGAGAGAAGCCTAATATGGTGACATACTCAGGTCATTCGTTAGGAGAAATAAATGAACTACCCTTTAATGTAGAGTATGCGTTTTTGAGTCCAATATTCGATAGTATTTCTAAGAGTAATTATCCTTCAAAATTTGACTTAAAAGGAGT
>JBLFXO010000359.1:0-3542 GCA_047609865.1 Arenicella sp. | reverse complement strand
TTGGTGCACTTAAAGTAGCAGCACAGAATAAGAATAGCGAATATTTCGGGAAATTTGAACGCTTTGAAGTAGAACATGAAAATGAACTGTTAAACGAACCAACGAATTTTGACTTTGCAAAGAGAATTGATGGGTTGGTCAATGTATATCAAAATACTGCTGAGGTTATTTCTCATGTGCTTTCAGAGAATGATTTCCCTTTAGTATTATCTGGTGATCATGCTTGCGCAGGAGGAACAATTGCTGGAATTAAAAAGCAATACCCGAACAAACGTTTAGGTGTAATTTGGATAGATGCTCATGCTGATATTCATACACCATATACGACACCAAGCGGTAACCTGCATGGTATGCCTTTGGCCACAGCTATGGGGGCAGATAACATAGAATCTAAAGTAAATGAGCCCCAAGCTGAAACCGTTGAATATTGGAACAAGCTGAAGAATATTGGAGGCCTTAGCCCTAAGGTTAATACTGAAGACATTGTCTATATCTCAGTGAGAGATACTGAAAAGCCAGAAGACGAATTTATTGAGCGGAATAATATTAGGAATTACGGTGTTGACGAATTAAGGTCAAAAGGATTGGAAGCTGTTACTGAAGAAATCAAGTCAAAGTTAAAAGACTGTGATATGGTTTACATCTCTTTTGATGTTGATTCAATGGATTGCATTATGGTCTCAAAAGGAACTGGAACACCTGTGGAGAATGGATTAAGTCCTGAAGAAGCACATCATTTTTTGAATGAATTCGCTAAATGGGATAAAGTAAACTGCATTGAAGTTGTTGAAATTAATCCATGTCTTGACGAAAAAATTAATCGTATGGCAGAAGTGGCCTACGACATATTAGAAGAATTTACACAACATATCGAAAATCGATTATAAATGAACTTGGAATCAAAATTGGCTCCGGCCCTGCTTAAAATTATTAGTGAATTATATAGTGAAGACATCAATCCTTCACAAATCCAGCTTCAAAAAACAAGGAAAGATTTTTCAGGAGATATCACTTTAGTTGTGTTTCCATTTCTGAAAATCTCAAAAAAAGGTCCAGAGCAAACAGGAGCTGAGATTGCAGAGAAATTAATGGAATCAAATGAATTGGTTACTGCTTACAATACTGTTAAGGGATTCTTAAACTTTGAGATCGCTGATTCTTATTGGTTAGAGCAATTACAAACAATTGATAAGTCAGATAATTTTGGTTTAGATCTTACAAAATCTAAAATTCAAATGGTGGAGTATTCTTCACCGAACACCAACAAACCTTTACATTTAGGTCACTTAAGAAACAACTTTTTAGGATATTCTGTTTCCCAAATTTTAGGAGTTAATGGATATGAAATGGTGAAGACTCAAATCATTAATGATAGAGGAATTCACATTTGTAAAAGCATGTTGGCTTGGGATAGAATGGGTAATGGAGAAACTCCAGATTCTTCAGGAATGAAAGGAGATAAGCTTGTTGGGAAATATTATGTTGCTTTTGACAAAGCTTTAAAAGAAGAGTATGCATCTCTAGCTGAAAAGTGGGCCGCTGGTGATTATGTAAACGGAGATGAAGCTGCAATTACAGAATATCAAAGATTGAATGCAGCGGCAGATGAAAAGGAAGACGAGAAAGCAAGAAAAGCAATTGACGGAAAGATTAAAGAACTCTTAAACAATCAAACTCAGATCATGAAAGATGTGAAGGAGATGTTGGTCAAGTGGGAAGCAAAAGATCCTGAAGTTTATGGCCTTTGGCAAAAAATGAACGGCTGGGTTTATGCCGGTTTTGATGTCACGTATAATGCCATGGGAGTGAGCTTTGATAAGCTGTATTATGAATCGGATACTTACATCACTGGAAAAGAGCTAGTAGAGAAAGGTCTAAATGAAGGCGTTTTCTTTAAAAAAGAAGATGGTTCCGTTTGGATAGATTTGACGGATGATGGATTAGATGAGAAGTTGGTGCTAAGAGGAGACGGAACGGCTGTTTACATGACTCAAGATATCGGAACTGCTTATCAACGCTATTTAGATTATCCAAAATTAGACGGGATAGTTTACACAGTTGGAAATGAGCAAGATTATCACTTTAAGGTACTCTTTACCATCTTAGCAAAGTTAGGATACAAATGGGCTCAGAACTGTTTTCATCTTTCATACGGAATGGTTGATTTACCGACAGGTAAAATGAAATCAAGAGAAGGAACTGTAGTTGACGCAGATGATTTGATAAATGACGTTGTAGAGAAAGCCAAAGAGATGACTCAAGAGAGAGGTCATATTGAAGGAATGAGTGAAGAAGAGAAAACTGCTCTTTATCAAATGATTGGATTGGGAGGTATTAAATATTACTTATTGAAAGTTGATCCTAAAAAGAGAATGATGTTTAATCCAGAAGAGTCTGTGGACTTGAATGGAAATACAGGACCATTTATTCAATATGTGCATGCTCGAATTTCTTCATTGCTAAGAAAGGCAGAGAATATTTCTGTGGTTGACACAACTGTTGAAATTTTTGAAGCAGAGAGAAATCTCATCAAACACTTGGCGGATTATCCGGAATTAATAGCTTCAGCTGGAAAAGAGTATTCGCCAGCCTTGATTGCTAACTACTCTTACGAACTTTCCAAGCTATTTAATACTTTCTTTCAAAGCATATCTATCTTTAAAGAAGAAGATGAGGAAAAAATGAACATGCGATTAGTGCTCAGCCAAAATGTTGGTTCGGTAATTAAGTCAGCAATGGGTTTACTCGGAATTCAAGTTCCAGAAAGGATGTAGGCTTATGGCTTACTTCCTACATAGTAAGCAGTATCACCATTTTTATAGTAGCTGAATGATAACTCGTTAGAGTTGTTCACATCACCTTGGTATAAGAATGCACCAACATTATCATTAGTGGCAACTGGATCAACATTAATTCCTTGTTGAGTAACCAAAACTTCAAAATTTGAAAACAAAGTTCCTTCAATCAGTACTTTGTTTTTTGTTGTCGTTGTAACATAAACAGAATAAGAACCATTAATTGTGTCTTCTCCATCATACTTACCTTGAAATACACCATTGTAATCTCCAGCTACGTTCTCAGCAGGTTGTTCTTTATCACATGACGTGAGTGCAATTAAACCGAAAATTGCTGCAGACAAAAGTAAAGTTGATTTTTTCATTTGATTGATGTTTGTCCAAATTTATGAAAAATGAACGTGAAAAACACAAACATTTTGTTCTACCTCAAAATTCTTTGTAAATTGAGTGTTATAATTCAGACCTTATGAAAACAGAAATCAGATACGTAGAAGCGGCTCAAAGTAAGTCGCTAGAAGAACAATTACAAACAAAACTAGAAAGTCTTGAAAGAAAATACGATTGGATTTTGGATGCTCTAGTTTTTTTCAAAACAGAGAAACATCCGAATGAAGAAAATAGCGTCTGCGAAATTAAATTATCGGTTGCAGGCCCAGATATTTTCGCAAGCTCTAATGAAATCAATTTTAATAAGGCCGTCAATACTTGTATTGATCAAGTCGGAATTCAGCTAGAAAAACATAA
>JBLFXO010000358.1:0-3587 GCA_047609865.1 Arenicella sp. | reverse complement strand
GACGACACCTTTGATGCCAGCGATAGAGGAAAACATCTAAAAGCTCAAGAGTTCAATGATTTGATAGATCAAGATGACACTATCCTCATTGACATGAGAAATCATTACGAAACTGAAATTGGGCATTTTCAAGGAGCTATTACACCTGACGTTGATACGTTTAGAGATTCACTACCTGAAATTGTAAAGGATCATATTGAGGAAAATAAGGAAGATAAGAACATTGTCATGTATTGCACTGGTGGAATCAGGTGTGAGAAAGCAAGCGCCTACTTTCGCCATTTAGGAGCTAAAAAAGTGTTTCAATTAGAGGGCGGAATCATAGAATACGTGAGACAAGTAAAGGAAGAAGGAATTGAAAATAAGTTCATAGGAAAGAACTTTGTTTTTGATGATAGAATGGCTGAAAAAATCAGTGATGATGTCATATCAAATTGTCATCAATGTGGAGAGGCCAGTGATACCCATTCCAACTGCGCAAATGTTCATTGCAATCTACTTTTCATCCAATGTGAATCCTGCAAAGAGAAAATGGAGAATTGCTGCACAGATGACTGTAAATCAATTATTCAGTTGCCTGCAGAAGAGCAGAAAGAACTAAGAAAAGGAAAAGAAGTAAGTAATAAAATCTTCAAAAAAGGAAGATCTCAGAATATTAAATTTAAGGCAGTAAAAGGTTAATCTGATGGATATCATTCGTGAATGTTTCATCTCTCACAAAAATTAAACTTTAAAGCCTTATATTTGTTTAGCTTTTAAAAGCACATTTTATGGACAAATTTGAAGAAGCATTTAATAAAATAATTGAAGACGATTTAAAGGTTGAGCCTAGAGATTGGATGCCCGAGAAGTATAGAAAGATGAACATTCGTCAGATTTCTCAGCACGCGCACTCTGAAATTATTGGAATGCAACCTGAAGGGAATTGGCTCTTAAGAGCTCCTTCTCTTAGATCAAAGCAAATTTTGTTAGCTAAGATTCAAGATGAAGCCGGTCACGGATTATATCTATACAGCTGTTGCGAAACACTTGGGATTAGTCGTCAAGAGATGAATGATCAATTGCATAAAGGAGAAGCAAAGTATTCTTCAATCTTTAATTATCCAACACTATCATGGGCCGATATGGGTGCTGTAGGCTGGCTAGTTGATGGAGCAGCAATTGTGAACCAAGTTTCACTTCAAAGAACTTCATATGGACCATATGCAAGAGCAATGGTTAGAATCTGTAAAGAAGAATCATTTCACCAGAGACAAGGATATGAAATCATGTGTCAAATGGCGTTTGGAACAACTGAGCAAAAGGAAATGGCGCAAGATGCTCTCAATAGGTTTTGGGAGCCATCACTAATGATGTTCGGACCACATGATGCTGATTCTGTTCACAGAGGACAATCTATGGAATGGAATATCAAGAGAGAATCTAATGATCACTTGAGACAAAGATTTATCGACCGAACTGTTGGTCAAGCTGAATATTTAGGATTAACGATTCCGGATGAGAATCTGAAGTTCAATGAAGAAACTGGTCATTACGAAACAAGCCCTTTTAACTGGGATGAATTTTGGAATGTCGTAAATGGAAACGGACCTTGTAATCAAGAGCGTTTAGACCACCATATGGCAGCACAGAATGACAACAAATGGGTTAGAGACGCGGCAGTAGCATACGCTCAGAAAACAGAAAGCAAAGAAGTAGCATAAAACATTAAGAAACCAATGGAAGCAGGAGATAAACTTTGGGAAGTATTTGTTCAGAAAAAAGCTGGACACCCTTTTAAACACGTAGGTAATTTACGTGCATACGATAAGAAAATGGCCATTCAAAACGCCAGAGACCTTTACACTAGAAGAAGTGAAGGAAGAGCATTGTGGGTGGTTCCAACTGATGCAATTGTTTCTGTACCCCTTGATGATGCAGATGCATTTTTTGAACCTGCTGACGATAAAGCATACAGACAGGCTACATTTTACAAAATTCCTGACGAAGTAAAGTTCATATAAGATGAAGGTAACTATTGAAAACAAAGAAGCTCATTGGTTGCTAAGATTAGCAGACACCTCTCTCATTATGGGACAGAGAATGGCTGAGATGTGCAGTAAAGGTCCTTTTTTAGAAGAAGATATCGCACTTTCAAATATATCTTTGGATATGTTCGGAAGAGCTGAAGAACTTTACAAAATAATCGCCAAGCTTGATGGTGGTAAATTTACACCTGATGATTATGTATTTCACAGAAATGAACGTGAGTACTTCAACATCAAATTGGCCGAGCAACCTAACGAAGATTTTGCTTGGGTGATAGCGCGTCAGTTTTTACATGACGTTTATGCTAATGAAGCTTATGCTCAACTTGAAACTTCAGACAATGTAGCGTTATCAGGATTAGCAACTAAAGTACTAAAAGAGATAAAATACAACCTCACTCATTGCACTGATTGGATGTATCGCTTGGGACAAGGAACGGAAGAATCAAACAAAAGACTTCAAGATGCAATTGATCATTTATTTAAATATACAAGTGAGATTTTTAAGTGGGATGATCTAGATCAAACTCATTATCCAGATTGTGACAAAATTGAAAAGGCTTGGAATAAAGAGGTAAACAGAGTTTTTACTGATGCAAATATCATTCGTAAAGAAGTTCCTGAATTATCAATGAGAGACTTTAGAGATGGATTCCACTCTGAACATATCGGTCACCTTTTAAGTATCATGCAGTATTTGCCAAGAGCTTATCCTGATGCAAAATGGTCGTAATCGACATCAATAAGCGACATCCTGAAATCTGGGAATTCTTAATAGAAGTTCCAGACCCTGAAATGCCTGCCATTAATTTGGTTGAACTCGGTGTAATCAGAAATGTAGAAAAAGAAGGTGATCAACTTACCATTACCATTACCCCCACTTACACAGGATGTCCTGCCAAGAAACTTTTTGAAGATTTAATAAGAGAGAAGTTGCTTGAAAAAGGGTTTCAGAACGTTGAAATTAACACTGTCCTCTCCCCTGCCTGGAATACCGATTGGTTATCAGAAGAAACTAAAGCAAAAATGATGGCTGATGGCATTTCGCCACCCACAGATGACAATAAAGTGGTCATCTGCCCTTTGTGTAAGTCGGTAAACACCAAATTAATCTCTCAATTCGGATCGACCCCGTGTCAGTCATTCCACAGCTGTATTGATTGTTTAGAGCCCTTTAATTACTTTAAATGTCACAGATAATTGAAAGATGTTATCTTTATAAAAGATGATATTAAGGCTTCTATCCATACTATTTCTGTTTTCAATTAACTTACACTCCCTGGGGCAAAAGGATTCCTTACTCAATAAATTAGGAGTTTACGAGAAACTTGCCGAAGGAAATCTGCCACAATCTGACACCAACTTAGTCATCCGACTAAAAAAAGAAGTTGCTCATCTCATCTATTTAGATCCAATTAAGTCAATGGACTACGCCAGAAAGATTTATGATCTTTCTATTCTCCTTAAATATAACCGTGGAATCGCTACTGGAATGAGATTAATTGGCGACAACATGATGATTGGTGATGAAGTTGATTCTGCCCAGGTGATAATTAAACA
>JBLFXO010000357.1:0-3588 GCA_047609865.1 Arenicella sp. | reverse complement strand
ATCTATGGTAACCAGGTTCTCTATCAAAAATCTCTTTCACAGTTTTTCCGCTATTCTTACCGAAGTTGTAAATGATTTCATTTTTTTGATTCACAGCAAGTCTTCCAACAAAGTCTATCTTTTTATCTTTTCCAGTTTGAGTGAATTCCATTAGAAAGTCAACGTCATTCTCAACATCTTTGTATCGCTCAATTTGAGCTTTGAGAATTTCATAGGTAGCTTTCGTGTCTGCTTCAGCTGAATGAGCATTTTCAAGATCGCCATCACAGTAGAATTTAAATGCTGCTGTTAGGGTTCTTTGTTCCATTTTGTGAAAGATTGTCTGTACATCAATAAAACGTCTGTCTGACATGCTAAAATCAATATCATTGAGTAAAAATTGCTCTAAAAGAAATGGGATGTCAAATCTATTCGAATTATATCCAGCAAGATCTGCATCTCCTATAAAATCTTTTATCTCATTGGCCAACTCCTTGAAAGTAGGACAGTCTTTAACATCATCATTCAAAATCTTGTGAATATCGGATGACTCTGTAGGAATATCCATTTCAGGATTTACTCTCTTGGTGTAGATGTCTTCTGATTGGTCTGGATTGACCTTCAGGATTGAAATTTCAACAATTTTATCTTTTGAGATATTTAATCCGGTAGTTTCTAGATCGAAAAATGCTACGGGTTTTGTTAGATTTAAGTTCATTTATCATTAAAGGAATAGGTTCCTTACAAAGATAAGTACAAATCTGCCATTTCTGGAATCTCAACTTTGATTTCTACTCGTCTGTTTAATTGACGACCAGATTCATTGTCAGCCCCATCAGGCATATCATTGCTCGCAGTTGGTGTTCCTTCTCCAAACCATTGGTTCTGAATTCTATTCGGATTGATTCCTTTATCGATTAACCATTTGTGCGCAGATAGCGCTCTTCTCTCAGATAATCCGTCATTATACACTGGTGAGCCGAACCAATCTGTATGACCGTCTAAACGAATACTCACTGTTGGGTTTTCTGTCATAAAGGCAGTTACTGCATCTAATACGGTCATACTTTTAGCTCGCAAAAAGAATTTATCAAAATCAAATAAGATATTAGCAAAATCGATTCCACTTCCACCACCTGTGATTGTATCTTCAGGTAAATCTTTCAACTCAATAATATCAATGTATTCAGTGTAGGCTAATTCAGTGTTATCAGGATCAATTCGAGTGATGTAGGCAGAATATGTAATCTCTGTATCAGACAAATCTAAGTTGTAAGAAATAGCATTTGCTGATGTATTCAACATATCTACATTAGCTTGATCGGTAGGGATGTTAGACATTTTAAACTGACCGCTAGGTGAACTTTCTGAAGCGTTGACCACAACTTTGTTCGTGTTCCCGAGATAAACAGGAATACCATCTAATACTGTTTTATCTTTGTTTTTGAAAGTATATATCATTCCTTCAATAACAACTTCTGATGTTGTATTCATTTGGTCACCGAATTGACTGATTTTAGCGTCATCTTCATTAATGAAAATAATGTATTCACCTTCAGGGTCAGTCTTTTCGAAACTAAATTCGCCATTCTCGTCAGTTTCAGTCATTCTCATTACTTGATGAGATCTATTCATCAATAATACTTCTACTCCTTCAGCTGTTTTAGTGGCGTCATGCTTAATTATACCAGTTAATCCAACAATGTTCTCAGGTGTAAGTCCAAGACCAGAAAGATCTAAATCATCACCATATTCCTTTTTGATTTCAGATTCGATATCAAACATGGCATTTTTGAAATGAGCTCTTTGTGCATAAACAGAACCACCTCCATCTTTCAAGTAATCTACAGCAATCTCTTGGTATAAATTGAAGTATTCACATTGTTTAGGGATGTAGAACTCTTCTCTGTGAGGTCTTACTTCATTATATCTACTTTGAGAAACAATTAATTCAAGGTAGTAAGTTTGTTCTGGTGCAAGTACCATGTTGTACTTTCCAGTTAAAGGATCTGTTTGATATACACCGGCTTCTTCACCTGTTTCCTTGTTTGTTATTTTAATCATTCCGTTAACTGGAAGGTGGTTTTCAGCAAACACAGCATAACCTTTAATTTCAGTTGTAGGAATGTTCTTACATTCAAAGCTCGCTGTATACAGGTCTAAGTAACCGTAAGAACCTGGTCTCATTGAGGCGTAGTATGCAAGTGTTCCTTCAGAATTTTCAACATAATAGATATCGTCTCCAGCAGAGTTAATAGGGGCACCAATATTTATAGGGTCTGACCATTCACCATTTTCATCTCTTACAGTTTTAAAGATGTCAAAGCCACCCATTGAATTATGTCCTTCTGAGGCAAAGAATAATGTTTTTCCATCATTAGATAGGAACGGCGCATCTTCTTTAAATGGTGTGTTAATCTTTGGCCCAAGGTTCACAGGCTTCGCCCACCCCCCATTTTCCGTTTTGGTTGTATGGTAGATATCTCTTTCACCCAATCCTCCAGCAGCCCCTACAGAAACTATAAACATTTCTTGTTCATCTCTTGTGATGCGGACAGATGGATTTGCTGTTCCGATATTAACATTGCTGTTCATTCTTCTTGGAATGGACCATTTACCTGAATCATCAAGCTCTGATTTCCAGATGCTATTTTCTTTATAAATAAAGAGTGTTTTACCATCTGCAGAAAGACTAATTGGAGCTTCATGCTCTTTACCTTCGTTTATTTCTTTAGCTAGATAACCAGAAGACTTATCGATTACTTCTGCTTGCACCCATTCTCCATTTTCTCTCTTAGTTGTGTAGAAGATATCTTCATAGTATAAGCCATCTACGTTTTTCTTTGTTCCTGGAGGACGTCTAGAACAAAATAGAATTAGATTTTCATCATTTGTTACAGCAGGTGCATAATCCGGTGAATCAGAGTTTACTCTTGGGCCCATGTTCTTAATTTCTGCAAACCGATTACTCGCTTGACTTCTCAAGTCAACACCGTTGTTGCAAATTTCAATCTCTCGGATAACTTCCTTTCTTAACTCCAGGCCTTTCTTGTTGTTCTTTACATTGTTCAAAAACACATTGTAGTCTGAAATCGCTTTTTCATATTCACCATTAAAGTGATTAGCTTTTGCTTTGTAATAGTATATTTCAGGAATAGTGTCATCTTCAGCTGCTGAAAATTCTAACGCTTTTTCAAACATTAAAAGAGATTTTTCTCTTTCAACTTGTGATTCATAATACACTACACCAGCCTCTAGCCAGAATTGAGGGTTTTGTGTAGTAGATGAAGTTACTTTATCGTAATATGATTTTGATTTCCAGAATTGTCCCTTATTGTATGCCTTACGTCCTTTTTTGACGAACTTTTTCACTTGTCCCGGACTTTGAGCGAAACTATCTATAGGAGCACTGGCAAAGGTTACCATCAAAATCAGAAAGGATAATATTTTAAACACGCTTTTCATTTTAAAATTGAATCTCAAATTTTATGTATTGGTATCTTTGGTAAACTGCTCTTTTTTCTTGAGCGTCATTCTTGTAACTAGGCCCTTGTACAAGAGCAGACTCATCAATAAATTTGATTTTTAACACATCAATACCATATGACT
>JBLFXO010000356.1:0-3594 GCA_047609865.1 Arenicella sp. | reverse complement strand
GACAAGCTCAGTATAAACTGCTTAGATAGCTGTTCGAATCATATTCTCACACCAATCACACTTCGACAAGCTCAGTATAAACTGCTTAGATAGCTGTTCGAATCATATTCTCACACCAATCACGCAAACATCATCAATTTGTTCAATGGCATCTTTCCATTCTTCAAAGGCATCATTGAGCCTAGAATGCTGTTCACTCATTGTTCGATTGGTAAGTGATAACAATAGCTTTTTGAAATTTGCAGTCTTTAATTTTTTACCTTTTTCTCCACCAAATTGATCAGCATATCCATCAGTGCTGAGGTAAATGGTATCCCCTGTTTCTAGTTCAACTGTATGAGTTGTATAGGGCACTGCCTTATCAAATTTACCTACTGGTTGCTTGTCTGCTTTTATTTCAAAAATTTCATTTGCTCCCTTTTTGATAATCCAAAGCGGGTTGTGGGCTCCAGCATATGTTAATGTTTTACCATCTAAACAGCAAAGTGCAATATCCATCCCGTCATTCACCTTTTCTTCTGATTTTCCGAACTCTTCAAGAATTATCTTTCTCGTCATATCCAAGATTTTTCCTGGTTCATTCAGGCCATGTTCACGAACAGATCTATTTAATCCATTATTACAAACAACGCTTACCATTGCCCCTGGAACTCCGTGCCCTGTGCAATCAGCCGAAGCAAATAATGTTTTATTGCCGACTTGTTCTAGCCAATAAAAATCTCCAGCAACTACATCTTTAGGTAGATAAAGCACAAATGAATCAGGCAGAAATTCCGTAATCTTATCTCTAGCAGGTAAAATGGCGGATTGAATTCGTTTGGCATATCTAATGGAATCAAGAATTTCATTGTTCTTTTCTTCAATCTGCTCGTAAGCAATGTTGAGTTCACTGTTCTTGTTAAGAATGACGTCATTCTGTTCTTGAAGCTTATTGTTGGCCTTTTTCTTCAAAACGAATCCTCCGATCATGACGATTAGAAAAATTGCAATGCCGACTATTGAAATAATCAGAATTCTTTGTTGCCCTTTACCATCTTCAATTTCCTGTTCGTGAGTTAAAGTTTGAATTTGAGATTCTTTGTTCAAGAGTTCAATTTCTTTTTGCTTGTCTTCAACTTGATATTGCATTTCCATCTCTTTCAATAAACTCTCTGAATCTTCATTAAAAATGCTGTCTTCAATTGTTCTAAGCTGCTCAAGAAAGCTTAAGGCCCCAGGGAAATTATTTTGCGCTTTGTTTATTTCATAGAGTAGTTTTATGGTTTGAGCTTGCTCCGCCAACGCCTCTATTTCTTGGCTTAGTTTTAAACTTCTGTTGAGAACATGAATTGCCTTATGATATTCGCCTGTTTGCTTATAGAGATCTCCGAGTGACATCAGAGGAACTGTTAACGTCCAAGAATCATCCAAGTCTTCGGCAATTATCAGAGCCAATAAGAGAGATTCTTCTGCTTGACTAAAATCTCCTAAAAAGGCATATGTTTCACCTATGTTGCAGAGTGAAACAGCTTCGCCTTCAGGATTATTTAGGTACTGATCGTATCCATAACCTTTTTTGTACATCTCTAGAGCGCCTTCTCCATCACCTGCTTCAAAATATACATTACCGAGATTGTTATAATAAATTGCTAGGCCCCCGGTGTCTTGAAGCTCTTTAAAAATTTCACCAGATAAGTTGAGGTAATATTTGGCAAGAGAATCTTCCCCTCGGTAATAATGAATAACACCAATATCATTGTATGAGGATGCAACACCAGATTGATTATCAATTTTCTTGTAAATATTTAGGGCCGTTTGACTCGCTGACAAGGCTTCAGGATATTGCCCAAGGTGGTCATGGATCATTGACTTTTTGTAATAGCAATCTGCCAAGTCGCCAATGTTCTCGTCAGACTGACTGAGCTGTATTAAAGAATCGAGGTAAAAAAGCCCAAGACGATAGTTGTCATACTCAGTTAAATTTTCAGAAAGACATTCAATGTAGGCCTTACTCCCTTCTTTATTAAAGTCGTTTGAGGTACTTAAAAGGCTATCTAAAAAGTAGCATTCTTTTTCAGATGGGTCATTCAAATTAATATTCTCTGCTTTAAATTGAGCGAGAGAATTCATCCCACAGCAAACCACAAAAAAAATGAGAATGAGATTTTGATAATTCAGTTTGTACACTTTGTGGGATTAGTGATTCCTTAAATGTAGTAATTAAAGGGATGGTTTCTGAGTTGGATGAAGGGAATTTAACATCATTGTTAATTCTTTGTTGACAATAAGTTGAGCTCGAGTCTTGAACAAATTACTTTTTCAAATACTTTAGCTCTAGCAAGCAGGTTTTTATTGTAGGCGTTATTTATGCAATCATAACTTAATTAAGTTTCAAGTGGCAGTAGACAAATTTTTTAGACAGATTGAGCGCAGAACTGAGCAGGACCTGTACAGGAAGTCTATGCGCTACACCTATAAATCACAACAGTCACTTCTAAATGATTCTCAGAGTAAATTTAAATTTCTAAAAAAGAAAAAGGTGGCCAAAGAGGTTTTCTGGTTTTTCTTAAGCCTCTTGTTGGGTTTCTTAATAGGATATTTAATTTATTTATTGTTGGGCTCAATGTTTCCTGCTTTTCATCTTGATCTGATTGAACTATTATGGGGTGATGAGATAAATCTTATTTACTTATTAGCAACAATAAGTTTCTTAGGTATTTATCTAATTCGCGTAATATTCTGGTCTTTAAATTTATTAAGTAAGGAATGATTGATTCTGCACTAGATGCCGTAACGAAAGATTTGAATCAGTTTTTGAAACTGAAGTTTCAGCTCTCAGAGGATGCCGCTATTCTTTCGAACCTCTCTAATTTGGATGGCTCGGTGGCAGTCAAGGAACTGAATCGAATAGTATTGACCATGGTCAATATTCAAGAAGATAAAATTGCCAACCTAAAATCAAGTCCAGGAAATAAAATTGGTGTAAATGCTCCAGTTTTCTTGAATGTTCATGTTTTAGTGTCATCTTATTTTGACCAAAAACTTACAAAGGAGTCCTTGCGCTTTTTGGCTGCAGCTGTAGCTTTTTTTCAAAATAAAGGAGTTTTTCTTCCTGGCAACAGTCCGGGTTTAGATAACGGGATTGAAAAATTAGTTTTTGAGATTGTGAATCTGGATTTTACTCAACAATCTCAACTCTTTTCGTCTTTGGGGGCGAAGTATTTGCCAAGTGTTTTGTATCGAATGAGAATGCTTGTAATAGATGAGGAAACTCTTCAGTACACTCCTTCTCCAATTACTGAAAGGGGAGTAGACTCCGATCTCGATTAAATATTATGAGAAGTAAATACGAGATATTGTTGAATGTAAAGATTGATCATGATTACTATAATGATGATAGCTTTCAAGGTCTCGAATTGATACCACACCCAAAAACCGAGAAGTTCTTCAGAAACTATAAGCTGTTATTTAAGCGTCAGTTAAACAGTTATTATATTCTTCAAGAGGGATTAATTGATGGTGATGTTTGGTCTCCTCTAATTGAAATTGACATCCAGAAGGAATTAGTTTTTCTTTTCAAATGCAATGATGAAATGTTTCAGATGAAAACGGAAG
>JBLFXO010000355.1:0-3601 GCA_047609865.1 Arenicella sp. | reverse complement strand
AAATGGAATCTCTTTTAATTTCAGAGTTCGTGTTCCAACCTTTTTGGATGTAAAATACTTTTATGATGTGAATCATTTTAAAACTGGTGTAGAGTTCGGTCTTCAGTTTGATTTAATTAAGATGAAACCGCCAGATCCTTTAACGAGAAATGGAAATCCGTTTATATTGTTGTGATTCTACTTAGGTTGCCAGTCGCAATCACATGCATATAGTGATGTGTTCGAGGGGTCAGACATTTGAATTGAATCAAGATAATGCCTTCTCTTCTCACATCTGTTTTGTGGACTCATTTTTTTAAAAATAAACCCTTCGTACCAGGATTCTAAAGTGTCGGTTTCCCAAAAACTTTGCTCATCCACTAAGTAACAATAGTAATTTTCTTCTTTGTGACAGCTGTTTAGAATATACAGCATGCCTAGGCCCAATAGGCCGAGAGTAATTTTCTTCATGATTTGCGATCATTTGGTTCCTGAACATTCAGGAATCATTTACTCTGCAATATTCATGCCTAGTAATTTTTATCTTCGAAGTATGGAGGATGATAAGAATAAGAAGATTAGAATAATAGTTTTGTGGATGGGGATGGGCGTCATTTTGACAATCTTTGCTCTCATGTCTTATCCGGATTTGTCTTCGGTGGACTATTACATCTTGATTGCGGTGGTCATTCTAACCTCAATATCAATTTATCAGATCATTAAATTGAAGAAGAAGTAATTTAATCGACCTTATAGAATTTATAAATTTTCCAAGCTCCATCTACTTTTTTGAGGTCAAAATCGTAATAAACGGTCTCAGTATCTTCAATTAAATAACAACCGCCTGTTGAAGTTTCTCCCTGTGTATCGCAATAAACACTTTTGATATCTCGCAGAGCTCCTTCACAATCTTCCAAGTCTAAGAAATCTACTTTTTTCAGCGCAGGACTCATTTCGAGGCATAAGTTAGAAGCCAACTCACAATGACCTTCTTGCATAGCAATTACAAATTCTTCAACTGCAACTTCTGCTGTTCTTTCTGGGGTGCAGTTTGAGAAGAGTATCAGTATCGATAAACAAATTGTTCTTTTTACTATGATAGCTATCTTCCTGATTCGTTGAATAAAAATTCAAGATCCAAGTAGATTTCATTGTTTGAAATGTACAGAATGGTTTCTTTTTTGAGCATGAACTTCATTCGAACGACATCATCTTCGAAAGGTACATTCGTTTTATAAACCTCTTTATTGCCCTTGTGTTCGAAATTGATTGCTATCCCTGTGCCTCTGTAGCTTTCACTTTCTTCAATTTCATCTAAACCAAAAGGATATTCAAAGAGACTCAAGCGTTCACTTTCAATATATTCATCTCGTCTCCAAAGACCTACATTTACTTCAATATCATCAAGGTTGATTCTCGTTTTTCTTGATGAATTTTTAAAAGCATTCAAATCAGCTAAATATTTTTTTTGGTTTTTATTTGATCGTTTCTTTAAAATAAGAAAGAAGACAATCCCCATCACGAGTGCAACTGCCATTATAATTATTCCACTGATTATGAAAGCTGTGTTGTTATGCGCTAAACCAGCTCTTAGAATTACATAGCCAACGAATGCAGGGATACTTATGAATAGTGCTGAAAGGACTTTTTGTTTCATTCTTTCAACTCAATAAATAAAATGATATGTTCTTTTCTCAAATGATCCCAATCTTGGCCCCCACTGAAATGTATGGCATACGGTGTCGCCTTATTTTCACTGAATAAGTTTAAAGGGATATTAAGGACAAATGAGTTTTGCTCACTTTGAAAAACTTCTTTACCATTTCCATCCTTAATTGTCATGATGGAGGCACATCCAATACACGGAAGACTGCATAAGATTCTCTCTGCTCTAATGATCTTGGAAGTATCCAAATCTTGTAAACTAATTTCAATTGTAATATCTACAGGCTTCTTGTGACGAGAATAGTTCAGAACTAAAGAGTCATCAATGTGAAAATTCCAATAATCTAGGGTGTCATTCACAGCACCAAAAGAAGTGATGCTTAAGATGGATATAAAAGCAAGTAGAATTCTCACCTACTCACTAATCTTAAATGATTCCACATAAGCTTTCGCCTTAGTTTCATTGAAGGCTTTTTTACTTGGAGCTAGAATAGTAAGTCTATATTCAACACCATCTTTGATGGCCAAGGCATACATGTATCCGTAAAAAGTCATTCTTTTGCCATCTGCACTTTTCACTTTGCCTTTGATAGGGGTAGAAAGACCTTCATATTTGCCTACTTTCCACTGTCCAATTTTCTTCGCTTTGAATTTAGAATTGAATGAGTCTGCCGTCAGGGCCAATGCTTCTACTTCTTTCAAATTCAATTCATCATTTGGAATCTCCTTCTTGTAATCAAAGCAGCTTGCAAGAAAAATCATGGAGTTATGATAACAGTTCAATGAAATCACGTCCATCTTTTCTCTGTCTTCGGTCTTATTAACGAAGTCATCAGGGAATACAAGTTGAAATCCGTAAACATCATTGCTGTATTTTTCTTGTGCATTCAGAATACTACTCAAAATGAGGAGTATCCCTAAGCTTATGTATTTTGTCAATTTCATTTAATCAATTTGTTCTATTGGATTCATCTTCTCTAACCAAAAAATGAATGCATATTCTAAGGCAACTTCTTTTAATGATTCAAATCTACCACTTGCTCCACCATGTCCGGCATCCATATTCGTTTTTAACAAAACTGGATTTTCGTCCGTCTTCAATTCTCGCAACTTAGCTACGTATTTCGTAGGCTCCCAATATTGAACTTGTGAATCATGCAATCCACTAGTCACTAACATTGCTGGGTAGTCTTTCGCTTCTAACATATCATATGGTGAGTAAGAAAGCATATAATCATAATACTTTTTCTCATTTGGGTTACCCCATTCATCATATTCTCCAGTCGTTAGCGGAATGGTATCATCCATCATTGTAGAGATCACATCTACAAAAGGAACTGCAGAAACTATGCCTTTCCATACATCTGGTCGGATATTAGAGATTGCTCCCATTAATAATCCACCCGCAGATCCGCCCATTGCATATCGTTTATCTTTTGCGCAATATCCAGCTTCAGCCAAATATTCGGCACAATCAATAAAATCTGTAAATGTATTTTTCTTCTTCAATAATTTGCCGTCTTCGTACCACTGTCTCCCCATGTATTCTCCACCTCTAATGTGAGCAATAGCGTAAACAAATCCTCTATTCAATAAGGATAATCTAGCCGAAGAAAAGTAAGGGTCAATGGTTGAACCGTATGAACCGTAAGCATAAAGGAGAACTGGATTTGTTCCATCTTTTTTGAAATGATCTTTGTGATAAACTAGTGATACCGGAACTTTGGTTCCATCTTGAGCTGTTGCCCAAACTCTTTCTGATTTATAATTGTCAGCATTGAAACTTCCTAATACTGGAGATTGTTTCTTTAGTTCTTTTTCGAAGGTCACTAAATCCAAATCAAAAACAGAATGAGGTGTTGTCATTGAACTGTATCCAATTCTTAACGTCTTAGTATCCATTTCAGGATTGGTAGACAAGTAAAGCATGTAAGTTTCCTCGTCTTGTGGAATCACT
>JBLFXO010000354.1:0-3626 GCA_047609865.1 Arenicella sp. | reverse complement strand
GAGTAGGTCTGTATTTTGTGTTAAAAGATGAACCTGAGAGTGTCAAAGTTGATTTAGGGTTAGATTACAAAGAAGGAGAGAGACATATTTTGATTGGCTATAATTCTGAGTTCAGCTATTTAAGTATGGCTTTTCATCTAGAACAAGAATTAGAGTTGTATAAATTAAAAGAATGGAAGACCGAGAGCTGGGAAGTTGAAATAAAATATTGGGATTACGATGCAGAACCTCATGAAGAAGAGTTTAAGACATCAAAAGTACTTTTTACTCCTTTTGATTTTTGGGAATATCATAACCCAAGTAAGATTGAGTCAGTCGAAAAATCAGAACCACAATATGAAAAGTCAGCTATAGAGCAAATAATTGAGGCTGGTGAAAGTAGGAAAGTTGAATTTAAATCTACTCTCCGTTATTGTTTGAAAAATAAAAAACCAGAGTTTTATGTAGAACATTCAATCACCAAAACTCTTGCAGCCTTGGCCAATAGTAAAGGAGGGATTTTGTTATTAGGAGTAAGTGATTCGGGTGAAGTATTAGGTATAGAAAATGACATTTCTTCCTTTAGAGATAAAAGAAAAGATAAGTTTTTAAACCATTTTGATAATTTGATAAAAGGTCATTTTAGTGCGCCAGTGGATGCATTGTTGAACTATGATTTTGAGATTATTGATGATAAAGAATTGTTTTATGTTATGGTCAAGGAAAGCACAAGGCCGATATTCATCAACACTAAGGAGAAAGGAAAACAATTTTTTATAAGAAGGTCTGCTTCTACCCATTCTCTTGATGTAGAAGAGGCAATTAATTATGCAAAAGATAAGTGGTATGCCTAGCGTACAGTACGGAAATAGCACCATTGATTACAGCTTTTTAGAAAAAGAAAAGCTAAAAGCACATTACATCACTGTGCAGCGCGGAGAAGGAGTAACCTTGAAAGGCAAAGCTATTTCCTCAACTCATGCAGATAAACTTATTCTAAAAAAAGCCAGATGGATAATTGACAAATTAGAATTAGTCAAGTCCATAGGAGAAGATGAAATAGTAACAGGTTCACGCGTTCAGTATTTAGGTCGCAAATACTATGTTCAGTTATTTATAAATAACGACTTGACAAAGATTCAAATAGATTTCAACGAATCTAAATTCAAAGTTTCACTCCCTAAAACTCTAAACACCCAAATAGATTTAATTCAATCCTTTAAGTTGTTTTATAAGAGAAAAGCCATTGAAAAAATCACACCACGGATTAAAAAATGGTCAAAAGAAACAGGCTTAGAATTCAATGACATGAAGTTCATGGAGTTGAGAAAGCGCTGGGGCAGTTGCACAGCTGCAAATAACATAATCATTAACACAGAAGCCATGAAGTTACCATTTAGTCTCATAGATTATTTAATAGTTCATGAGCTAACTCACACCAAGGTAAAAAGCCACTCAAAAGAATTTTGGGCAGAACTTTCCAAGCACATCCCAAACTGGAAAGATCTAGATGAAAAAATGTATGGGATGAAGATGTAGACTGAATATTAAACGAAATGGAAAAATATACGATACCAAAAAGGAAATGGCACTCAAACTTCAAGGAAGCAAAGGATATGCTATTTAAAGAATGTAACATAGTTGAAGTAATTTATCTTCCAGTTGGAATCGAAGAATCTGCGAAATCCAATGAAGTTCTTTTAAAAGATTCAAGTATGAAGAACATAGTTTATGCTATTTGGGAAAAAGTGAAAGGCGAATCTAATTTTAAGGTCAAATATGTCGGTCATGCCAAGAGCAATGGTTCTAGGACTAGACTAAGAAATCATCTTTTTAAAAAGCATGAAAAAACAGGAAGTAAATTGAAATATGTCACAGATTCTATTACAAGCGATAATAATATTGGTGTAACATTTGTTGAAATTGACCCTGGCTATTTTCGGTCGGCTATAGAGGAATACATTATTGGAAGCACTCCTGATTTGGTTTGGAATATTCACAGTAAATCAAAGAAATGAGATTAATTTATTTCCTTCAATCTCGTCAAGAGTTTATGTATGAAAAGCTACATGAACTAGACCATAAACTCGCGCTCATTGAACAGTCCCCAAAAAATGGTTGGCTGGAATATTTGCCTTTGTTTATATCCATATTTGTTCCTATTGTAGTAGCTGTAATCGCAGGGTTCATTGCTATTAGACAAGTTAAACTTAATAATGAGGCAAACTTAAATCAGATTTCCATTAATAATAGGAATGAGTTGGACTTGACAAGAGCTAATATGATAGCAGCTCAAAGAATAGAATGGATGCAAAACTTCCGCAGCATAACAGCCAAATTTGTTTCTAAATTGTCTTATTTGTCTATCCAAATTGAAGATGAAATTGAAAGAACGGATGAAAGCATAGAAGAAGAACCGGAACTTTCTTCAGAGATTACGCACTTATTTCTAGAATTAGAACTATTGATGAATCAGATAAAACTCATGCTTAATGTTTCTGAAGATCTTCATTTGAATTTAGATAAGGAATTACAAAGGTTAGTAAATTTAGTTCTTCATGAAGAGTCTGATCCTACTAGAATAAAGAAGTTAAATAAAGCATTGGTTAAAAGTGAACGCTTGGTTATTTCGTTAGTAAGAGATATTCTAAAAGAAGTTTGGGAACAAGCTAAAAACGAAGGAAAATAAATGAAACAATCAGCCTACGGCCAACCCATCCACATAAAAAACGGAGAAACCAGTTCTATCCAAAAGTACCATGAGTTCTCGGAGTTAGAAATTCTATCATCAAATAGAAGCCATCTTACCTGAGTGGGAATGCTGGAAAGTATGACTAGCTAATTTTACGAATTGAAGTTAATGCCTTATATTTAATCGGACTAACTAATAGTAATAATAATTTGATAGAAATGAAGACAATTTTTTCCTCGATTTTATGCCTCTTAATAATTGCATCAAGTTTTGCCCAAAATAATTCTGACTCAAATAAGCATTTAACATTCAAAGGAGTACCTATAGATGAAACTCTAAATGAGTTTGTTTCGAAAATGAAGAACAGTGGGTTTACCCACGTTGGAACAGACAATGGAATTGGAAAGTTGGAAGGCGATTTTGCAGGCTATAAAGACTGTATTGTAGGAGTGGCTACTTTAAAACAAAAAGATTTAGTAAGTAAAATAACAGTGATTTTTCCCGAAAGCGAGACTTGGTCGCCCCTTTCGTATAATTACTTTAATTTAAAAGAATTACTGACTGAAAAATATGGAGAACCATCAAATGTTGTTGAAGAATTTGACAGTTATTCAGAACCAAGAGATGATGGAGCTAGAATGCGCGCTGTCCAAATGGATTATTGCAAATTTTATACGACTTATGAAACTGAAAAAGGTAGTATTCAATTATCGATTGACCACGACAGTGGGATGAGCTGTTATGTGGCGTTATCTTATATTGACAAAACAAACGGAAAAATAATAAGAGAAAAAGCTAAAGGTGACCTGTAAAAAAAAGCCGAACGTACAGCACTGGCTATAAGAAATTACTTGCTCTCGCCTTCAAAATAAACGTTCGTAATAGCAGTATGCGCGGCTGAGTGATTGCGGCAGCGGATTTCACTCCGCCTTCGATACACCTCCTTTCAGAAAGA
>JBLFXO010000353.1:0-3629 GCA_047609865.1 Arenicella sp. | reverse complement strand
CTATTGAAGACAGACACAATTCACGAAGGCATGACAATTGAGCAATTACCGCTGGGGCCCGGCATTTCAACCCTAGCACTATTAAGCGGAATCATCAGTCCTTATTTAATAATTCCGATTGAATTTACAATCCAACACTCGAACAAACCCCATAACTCACAACAAATTGCACCGCAATTCTCTCCTCCTTCTAGGAGGGGTGCTGCGCAGCGAGAAGCCAGCAGTGGGGAGGTCTCATAACTAAATATTCAAAAATTCTTGCTTGGTGTTACTTTTTATATTATCTTATTGCTAATAATATTAGCAAATACCCGAACTATGAAAACAGACACAATTCACGAAGGCATGACAATGGAATACATCCCACTAGGTTTACTACTATGCGTTCTCGCTGGTATCTCCACAATAATTCATCCTCTATTTATCATTCCAACAGGCGCAGCGGCAATTGCAGTGTTTACGATTTCAACAGGAATTGAAATTAATCACAAAAGCAATCAACTACGCAAGTACAAATCAGTTTTTGGATACAGATGGGGTCAATGGCGCACTATGGATTCATGGGTTCAAGCCAAGTTAGTGCTCAGCATAGATAATAAGGATATGCCTGCTCAAATGGTAAATTCCATTGATGCAATGGGTGGCGCCCGTCAAAGTAGCTCTATAAGAACATTCGATTTAGTTGTAAACTATAAGAATGGAAAGTTTGAAACAATCAATCATTTTATTAAATACAGTTTCGCATTAAAAACTATGAAATCCTTAAAAAAGATTTCTTCGCTTACTTCAATTAATAAAGTAGAAGAAAGATTGATAAAACAACGTCAAAATAGAAAACGCTAATCTGCGATAAGCGCAACTATATCAAGGCTCTTGCGTAAATCAATTTAAGGAACCGACATTTTGGTCCCAAATTTGCTTCATAAAACTTATGATTATGAAAGACACACTTATCAGAAGAAAACTAAATCAAATAGTTCAATACAATCGCGAAAAGCGTTTACATAATTTGATTGGTCAATGGAGCGGCAAAAAAATTAAAGTACTTGCTACAGAAGGCGAAGAGAAAACTGAAACACGCCAGTTAACAGATAACCTTGAAATCAATCCAGACCTTGGGTTCACTTGGAAAATTGGCAAACTAGGAATCGTAGAATTCAAAAACAACTATTCTAAATTGGTATTCCAATCTCAACAAGCCTTAGGTTTAACAAAAGCTGACTGGGAAATCAAGAAATTGACTTTCAATAAATTGATCATCCAACAAAGAACAGAAGATAATCAACATCTTGAGTTTCACTTTGTGAGAACATTTGATGGTTATCACGAAGGATAATAAATCACTATCTTCAAGAGAATAAATGCGCTCCGTATTATTTATCATAACAATCTTGGCTCACATTCCTGGCTTAAGCCAGGCTAAATTAGTCCTTGAAGGCAACTACCAAGGCTCAAATCTTTTTATTCAAAACCCAATGGTAGACATGGGCTTTTGCGTTGATTCTATTTATATAAATGACGTAAAATACGAGCCAGACCCTGCCTCTTCTGCTTTTGAAATTGTCATTAATGATTCAATAAAAATTGGAGCTCCGCTCAATGTTGTCATCTATCATGAAAAAGGATGCAAACCCAAGAACTTAACCATTCAAAACCCAACAAAATCAAACATTCAATTTGAAAATATTGTACTCAATGATAGCTCAATTCTCTCCGCTAATATCATTACTGATAACAGCATTACGGTTTGGGTAGAGCAATACCGTTGGAACAAATGGGTAAAGATTTATAGGACCGAAATTCGAACTTCAGGTGGCAACGTTGTATTCGATTTGGCGAAAGAACTTCACACAGGAGAGAACAAATTCAGAATAGTTTGCTACAATCCATTTGCAAAAAAATCTTGTAGTTTAGTCAGGGCTCGTACAAGTCCGGCCCCTGCATTCGACTTCCACTATCTCAGAGATGAAAACCTCATTTACTTTGATCAATGGACTATGTATGAATTGTTTGATGCCTTCGGCAATATCGTGTTCAGAGGTGAAGGAACTGAATTTACTGTTCGCCAATACAAAAAAGGGGCCTATTACCTGAACTTTGACAATATTAATGTCAAGCTTTATTTAAAACCTAAGAAGTAGCTATGTTCAAATCAATGACGCCTGAGCTTAAGGCATTCATCCGAAAGAAAATTACAAAGGTTCGAATAGAAACTTTTATTGCGCTCGGTTTCCTTTTTGCACTGGCTTTATTCTTTTTGATTGCCGGAATCATTATTCCGTTTGCCATCTTAATAGCATTGGGTGTCGGAACCGGCATAGGAGGATTTCTGCTCATTAGAAAATCAAGAGGCGAATTCAATAGTGCCGACTTTTGGATTCAGCTAATTGAAGAAAGAGGAGATGAAATCATTTGGGTAAAACCTTTCAAAACAAAACACACTTTAGGTTTAGTGATCACCTTATTTGAAGAAAGTAATTTTCAAATATTCACAAAAGATGGACTAAGAATTCACTTCAAAATGAACAACGAACAAGAGCAAAAACTGTTTTTTGAAATGGTAAGATCTTACTTTAAAGATGCTCAAGTCGGCTATTCAGGAGAGGTTGAAATGCTTTATCAATTGGATAAAAGTAGATTCAAAGAGAATCTTATTCAGAAAGGACTTTACACTCCTATCTCTACGTTTAGCTAACATTAACAGCCCTTTCTTAAAAACTTTTCCTTCATTTTCTTGACTCGAATATATATTTTGATTAGATTCACGTCAAAAAAAAGATGAATTTACCGTCAATAAAGAAAATTCTATTTGCCCGTACTCAACAAAGATTGATCTCTGAATTAAAAATTACGCTTCAGACCAATTACAGAAGAGGACCATTTATGACAGGACCTATGGCCGAGATGGCTATGAGAGTGTCTCACGTCAATAAAGTAAAGCAAATCGTCTCTGATGTTTACAATAAGAACTTGAAGACAGTCGAGTTTAATGCAGAGGATGAAATGGAAATGCAAACGTGGGCCAGAACAATGGATGCTCAGTTCACTAAAGAGTGGATTACAGGAAGTTTGCTTCAGTAAACAATCAGTTTTCAATCAAGCCCAATAATTCTTCAACCAACAATTTTTATATCCACCACTGAAGCCATAACTTGGCGGCATGTTAGATTTTGCTTATTACGGATTATCGGCCTACGCCATTTTGTTCTTAGTACTCACTTTTTATAAGGCAGGAAAGCCATCTGGTTCATCCAATAAATTGGCGCTTAGAGTTGGAGGTTTAATTGCCGCATGGCTCTTATATGTTTACCTCCTCATCCAATCAGGATTCTTACTCAATTTCTCCTTGCCTCCTCGCTTTCCGTTGCTGATCCTATTGCCTCTTGTCATTTTCAGTATTGTTCTCTACCACAAGCTCAAGAAATCAAAAATCATTCATAACATCTCTGCGAAGAGTTTAGTCTACTTTCAATCCTTCAGAATATTAGTAGAAATCATGTTATTCTATACTTTTATAGAAGGAGTGATTCCGATCTCGGCAACATTTGAAGGAGCGAACTTTGATATCATCATGGGTATCTCTGCTCCTATTGTTGCCTTAACTATTTATAGAAACCTAAAGAAAAACA
>JBLFXO010000352.1:0-3631 GCA_047609865.1 Arenicella sp. | reverse complement strand
GGAGAGATGTTGATCTACAAAGAAGGTGATAAAGAAGTAGAAAGCCCTCTACCAAGAAAGTTCTCTGAACGTTTCTGCGTAGAAGGCTTAACTTGTTTTTCTGAAATAAAGCTCTAATGCTTTATTACTTTTCCATTAATGATCTTGTCTTCAGTAATTAATCTGAAGTTGTAAATTCCATCTTGATAAACAGATAGGTCAATCTCAATTTGACCCCCTAAGACCGCTTGGTTTTCATAAACCAATTTTCCTCCAATATCATATACTTCAATTGTTTTGATGTTTTGAGTATGGATAATCTTTACGACCGAAGAAGTCGGATTTGGGTATACTGTCAATTCATTATTTAAATCATCAAAACCTGTGTCATCATCTTCAGGTTCAGGAGCATTTACACCTCTTTTGTTTGATCTTGAAGAGTTATAGTCTGTTGCTATGGCTGCTGAACAAGTGTTTGGTGTTACAATTGAAATCATGTAAACTAAGCTACGTCTCCTGGCAAGTCATAAGATGACTATAATTCAAAAAAAAATGAAATGGTTTGAGCGTTATCTAGTGAGGACAATATAATCTTGCAACAATGTTTTCAAGAAAGTCAACTTTTTTTGAGGCACCTCTTCAAGACTCAACTCATCTGCTGCCTTTTGGGCTAGGTCTCTGACGAGTTGCTTATGCGGCTCGTTTGGATATTTCTTCACTCTCGTAATGGCGTTTTTAATTAAAATCATATCATCATCTGTAAACTTTGACACTCCTAAGAACGTTGGTTCATGCTTTGATCTGTCTTTAATATTAAGGATGTCTCTGATGGTATAAACTTGTTCAGGCTTATTTTTTACGACTACGGTTTGAGCTAAAACATCTCCAATTCTTTGTCCTTTTTCTGTAGTTGAGATGAAGATGGCACCAAAAGCACCTGCTGAACCCCAGAAATCAAATAGTCTAAAAGCCCATCTCATTGCATAATCATTCAAGTCTGCATTTTCACCATTGAGTTTAACAACTCTGATACCTAGAGCGAGCTTACCAAGGGACTGACCTTTGAATAAATATTCGCAGATGAGGCTGTAAAACATCAAAGGCAATAATAAAATGAGAAGTACGACAGAAATTAAATCAAAATCCATTGATCTAAATCCGATTGATAAAACAATAAAATATGCGATTAGATAATACACTAACATAGCAAGTAAATCTAACAACAAAGCCACGCCACGACCCAACAATGAAGCAGCTTCATAGTCAATGCCAATATTGTGAGCTGTTATGATGTCAATTTTCTTCATTCGCACTTTTGAATCGCATTGTAAAATACGAATTTTGAATTAAAGTGAGGGTATCCGAAAAATAATGTCGTGATATTTAAGAGAATCCTTATTTTTGGTCAAAATTTGAAAAGATGATACAAGAACAATCAAACGATAAGATTAATAAGTTGATCAAACAATTAGCAAAGGGATTTGATGGCGATAAAATCATCAAGGTGCTAATGGACTTAAGAGAAGATGCTTTAAAAGATGAAGATCCTTTATTAGCTAAGACGTTTAGATTAGCTTCTGAGTACATCAAAGAAGAAGAAGTATTTGACCATACAGTTGAGAAAGTAGAGAATGAAGAAGAAGAAGAAATCTTAATTGAGCCAGGTACTGATGCTGAGAACTTAACTTACTTATTAGAGTTAATTAAGAAGGCAGAGAATAAATTCAACAGAGAAGAAATTAAGGAGATGAGAACTTTCTTAAAGCTGAAGCTTTATTAAGATCATCTATAATTAAGGCATAAAAAAAACCTTGTTCAAATGAACAAGGTTTTTTTGTGTTTAATATTTTTTATTAAGCTGGATCAACAGCACCAATTTCTTTAGCAGACTTGATAGTTAACAACATATCTTCAATGATAGGCTTTAAACTTCCTTCATCTTCTGATCTTAGGATGTAAGTATAACCTCCAATTAGAATTTCACCATATACGTGATAAGAAGGTTTTCCACCTTGGTCATCATGTAACGTTCTTTTGTACATAATTAAATTAGCGTCATCAGTCAAAAACTCAGTAACAAAGATTTTATTCAAATCAATCAATCTTGCTTTTTCATTTTTTACTTTATCTTTTTCTTTTCCGTAATCTTCAATTACCATGTGAAAGTGTTTACCAATTTTTACATGCCAAAGGTAATCTCCATCTTCATGGATTACTTGAGGTTCAAGAGCAGCTCCTGTTGATGATGCTACATCCGGAACCATAAACTTCATGTTTAACCCATGAGGTTTAAGAGACATCTCATTCATTTCAGAATATTCAAGAGGGTTCTCATCAACATTGTCTGTTGTAGTATCATTGTCTTCACCTGAATCACCGCATGCACCTAGCAAGAAGGCAGCAGCTAAAGGAATTAGAAAAAATCGTTTCATGTTTCGCGTTCTTATTTTGGGTTTTCTGCCCTCTGTTACAAGGGACTGAGCTGCAAAGAAACAAAAAAAAATCGCGCTATAAAAGTAATTTTGACTGAAAAAAACATCCTTAAATGTTCTTGATCATCAATTCACCGATAAAATGCATTATTTTTATACCAGAATAATTCAACAACTATGAGAGTTTCAGTTTGTAGAAAAGCACATTTTAATGCGGCTCACCGTCTGCATAACAAGGCCTGGACGGCAGAAAAGAATCTTGAAGTTTTCGGGAAATGCAATAACCCAAATTACCACGGCCACAATTACAAATTGGAAGTATGGGTGAGTGGTGAAATAGATGAAGAAAGCGGTTATCTGATAGATTTAAAGATTTTGAGCAAAATCATTGAAACTGAAATTGAAGATCGATTCGATCATAAAAATTTGAACTTAGACACGATAGAATTTTCCGATTTGAATCCGACAGCAGAAAATATGGTAGTCGTTATTTGGAATCTTATTAGAGCAAAATTAGACGATAAACTTGATTTGAGGATCACGCTTTTTGAAACCGACAGAAATTCAGTTCAATATCCTGCTCTTTAGTAATGACGGTAGTTGTCAAACTTTAAAATAGTGAGTTTGTTCGCCTCCTCTCCTCTACTAATTACTGCCTTTAGCATTTTGGAATCCTCATCATAAACAAGTTGATCTTCAGAGAGAATTTTATTGTTTCTAAACTCTTTTCTGGAAAGTACATTGCCTAAGTCATCATATTCAAATACTTTTAAGGTCACGATTGGAGTTGTCCTTTTTGCTGTACTCTCAATTTGAGTGATTTGGCCTAATCCATTGTACTCATAATTAACTTCTATCCTTCCTCGCCCATTATGCATAGCTGACTCTTTCTTTGAAAGCAAGCCATCTTGATTGTAGTAGTAAAACTCAATCCGATAAACTCGATTTGCGGAGTTATAACAAATTTTTTTATAGTCTTTTCCGGTAAGTTCAATGTATTCAAATTTCTCAGTAGAAACCACTGTAGATTTTTCCAACTCAAATGACCACTTGTTATGATCGTACACTTTATCTCGTCTTAACTCTTCTTGAATAACCCTATTCTGGGCATCAAATTTATAGCGGCGCTCATAATAACCTAACTTATTGGATTCACGGTGCATTACAATGTTACCCATATAATCGTATTGATATGTATTGATCAATGTGTCTTTCATATG
>JBLFXO010000351.1:0-3644 GCA_047609865.1 Arenicella sp. | reverse complement strand
ATATCGGTGACGCATAATGTAAGCCTGCATCATTCCTGATTGTGCTACACCTGGCCGGATCACTGAACTTGCGGCTACTAAACCTAAGTAATCATCCACCTGTAGTTTTCTGAGAAGCATTCGCATAGCAGGTGATTCCACATAAAAACAACCAATAGCTTTGGCATTTCGCAGTATATCTTTGATGCGCTCATCTTTTTTAAAGCGGTTCATGTCATGAATATCAATTGCAGCAGCTTCTTCTGGCTTAGTTTGGCGGATAATCTCCAAGGTGTCTTTGATTTTACCCAGCCCTCTTTGACTTAGAATATCAAATTTGAACAAGCCGACATCTTCGGCGACATGCATGTCAAATTGAATGGTGGGAAAACCTTTCGGAGGCATGAATGTAGGTGTGAAATAATGTATAGGTTTCTCACTGATAATAATGCCACTTGAATGTATGCTCAAATTGCTCGGAAAACCATGAATATGGCTGCTGTATTTGAGCACTAATTGAGTCAAATGGTTCAATTCCCAGGTATTAATGTACCCTTTGTTGAGTTTATCGATTTCTGCCTTGGGTAATCCAAAGACTTTTCCTAGCTCACGCCTTACAGAACGGGATTGGAAGGTGTTGTAGGTGGCAACCAACGCGCAGTTTGGAAAACGTTTAAACATATATCTTGTGACGTCATCTCGATCCCTCCAAGAGAAATCAATGTCAAAATCTGGTGGATTAGTTCGGTATAGGTTAATGAAACGCTCAAAATAAAGGTCTAATTCAATAGGGTCTACGTCTGTAATTCGTAATAAATAGGCCACAACTGAATTGGCTCCGCTTCCTCTTCCTACATAAAAATATCCTTTTGAACGAGCATAGCTTACAATATCCCAATTCATCAAAAAGTAAGAGATGAATCCCATCTTTTTGATGATGTCAATCTCCATTTCTATTCGAGCTCTAATTTTTTCGGTTTGTTCAGGATAACGATACGGAATCCCTTCTTTGCACAGTTTCATCAAAAGGTCTTCATCTTCTTGGGCATTTTCGCCGTAGAATTTTTGATTTTGTGGAATCATGTCATCATCAAAACCGAAGTGTATTTTGCTGTTTTTGAGTATAAATCGCGTATTTTTGATCACTTTCGGGTGGTTTTTATACATTTCTAGTAATTCAGCTACTGGTAACATTTTGTGATTTGGGTTGCTTTGTTCACTCTCTGGGAGTTTACTGAGTAGCGTATTTTTATCTATCGCTCTTAAAAGGCGGTGAGCATTAAAATCCTTTTTATGTCTAAAGGATACTGTTTGCAGAATGACACATTTTGAAACATCTACTTTTTTGATTCGGATGTAATCAAGATCATCAGGAGTTACTCCTACATACTCATAGGGTTTGAGGTTGCGCTCACTAATGTCTTCTCCTTTTTTATAGGGATAGATGATGAATACGTTTTCAAAATCAGGCGCTTTGGCCGGAATCTCAGTATGCCCACCTTCGGTTGTTGTTTTGTTTATTAGGAAGGGGGTTAGGTAGGCATTGATTTCTTGAAAGCCTTCATTGGTTTTAGCAATAGCTATGAATAGTTGTTCGATTCCATTTCTGAAATCTATTCCGCAAGAGATTTTAATGTCAGTATTAGCGGCTTCTCTCAGCAAGGTAAGACAGGCTGAGGTATTGTTGATGTCTGTGATAGCGAGAGACTCTACTCCGTTTTGCTGCGCTAGGCTGAGCAAAATTTTGGGGCTAAGAGTTCCGTATCGCAAACTGTAGTAAGAGTGCGTATTCAGGTACAAGGTTAAGGTATATTATGGCGAGTTTATCTGAAGTTAAACTTCCAAATTATTTGAAAACATTTATGATTACTGGACTTCAGCTATTTTCTATTCATGTAGCTTCACTACATTCAAAAAAATGAGTTTTGTCAGTAACCATAGTAGCTTCCTACTAAAATTGGTTTCAACTTGAGATAAACTCAGTTCAACAAAGCAGAAGTCAAAACCGGGTCGGGGCCTTTTCTTCTTTTACTTAATCAATCACATCTACCAAATTTGATTTGCTTCTACCAAGAAATTACGTTCACTATTCGCGCTTAGGTTTGAATATTTGAGTTTTAAGGTCGCAAAATGCGACCATAGAGTAGTTCTGCTTTATCATAATTTTCAAGGTCACAATTTGTGACCTTGAAAGATTGTTGAGTATAGAAATTAAGCCCTTCATTTTGGTTTTGTTTTAAAACCGATTTGTTCCCTTGGCTCCTGTTCTTGCGTGATGAATTTTGTGAGGTAATCAAAAACAACCTCTATTTTTTCATCTTGAGAAACCATTTTCTTTTTGATTTCTTCAAGTTCTATGAGAATATCCTTTTGTGTAATTGTCATCTTTCTTAAGGCAACAAAGGCACGCATTATGGCGATATTCATCTTTTTAGCATGTAAACTTTTTAATACACTTGAGAGCATAGCAATTCCAGTCTCTGTAAATACATAAGGATGGGATCCTCCAAAAATTTGTTTGGATGGTATCACAGATTGTGATACCATAAGATTAATCTCTTTTTCAGTCAAAACGAACATGAAGTCAGAAGGAAAAAGATCTAGATTCCTTTTTACAGCTTGTTTAAGAGTTCTAGTTTCTACTTTATAAAGCTCAGCCAGATCTTTATCCAACATCACTTTTTGATCTCTAATGACATAGATTTTGTCAGAGATCACTTCTTCAGGTATGATTATTTCGTTTTGCATAATAGCAGTCATAGACAACTTACAAACACAAAACTATTAAAAATTAGTCAATAAAGTGATTAAAAAATAATCAAAAATTGATTGTTCAAAACGACATTATGCTCGAAAGCTTTGTCACTACTAATAAAATTGAGATATAATTATTTGGTCTTTAAGATTGAGATTCCTTCTCCAAAAACATTTCCTTCGCCGTATGGAGAACCTGTGCCGTCCCATTTTTCCCACTTTTTAAGCTCAATGTACTGTGGGTTTTTAGAAATTTGCTCAGCCTCTAACGCAATCGCTTCAGCTTTAAAGATCGCTGAAATGATTAAAGATGAATCCCCTCTAGCTTTTGCAATTCTTGCATTTGCTAAATACTCTTCTTCTTTTTGCTTTTCTCTAGCAGTTAAGTTTCTTTGTTTTTGAGTTTCTTTATTGGTAATCTCAGCAGCGATATTTGGAGGAAGGTTTACATCTGCAATTTCAACGTAATGAAGCGTAATGAAGTTTCCTGCAAAATCACTTACTAAAATCGCCTCAATTTCTCCTTCTAGCGCTTCTCTTTTAGAACTATAAACTTGCTCATAAGTATATCTGCCAATTACATCTTTGATTGCTCCCTTCGCTTTGTCATCAATAAAGTTGATGAAATCAGGTCCGTGCTTTAAGTGTAGTTGTGCAATTTTATTTGAAGTAGCAGAGTAGTTTACTGAAACTTCAACAGTAATATCTGTACCATTGATATCCATTACCTCAGAAACATAGTTTTTAGATTGCTGTCTGACGTTATAAGTAATCATCTCATTCCAAGGCGCAATAAAAATTGTTCCTTCATCATAAGTGTATTCCTGATCTACACCACCACCGTATGGGCTGTAGATAAAACCTTGTTCTCCCGGATCAACATCCTTCCAAGACATTAAAAATACAATAAA
>JBLFXO010000350.1:0-3673 GCA_047609865.1 Arenicella sp. | reverse complement strand
CGCTTTTCCGAGGATATGGATTTTACAATTCAACCGCACATGCAGGATGAAATCTCAGATCAAGAGATATTTAATGCATTTGAAGAGACGTTTGAACAAATCTCCGAAATCACAGGAATGACATTTTCTATTCCTATTGCGGACATAAGGCCACATGCTGCTACCAATAGCATGAAATTTAACATAGCCTATGTCGGACCATTAGGTGGAAACGGTAATTCCGTTAAGGTAGATGCAACTAGAGGAGAGAAACTAGAATTCGAAGTAGAATTTCTAAATGTTATTCACGATTATGATGATCTAGAGGAAGAAGGTAATATTACAATACAATGTTATGGGTTGAACGAAGTAATAATTGAAAAAATGGTTGCGCTAATGGGACGTACAGTCCCACGTGATTTATATGATTTCGAATACCTTACTAGCGAAGAAGGAATTGAAATGCAAGATATTTATGGTGAGTTCAAAAGTAAGGCTGAACACAAAGCTGTAACCGACAAACATTTACCAGAACATTTCGTCAAAGTCGTAACTGAAAAAAAAGCCAAGTTCGAAAAGGCTTGGGATACAAACCTCAAACATCAGATGAAAGAATTATCCAATTTTGAAGAGGAATTTGAAATTATTTTATCGCCTAAAACTTATAACGAACACTTGTGTCAGATAGTTCACCAATTCCAACGGCTACTGCGCAGTTCAGCGCTCCATGTTTTAAATTTTAGTTATTGTTCCTTTTCATCAGCTGTTACGTCTAACTCTTGCGCATTGTTAATCTGAATTTCTTAATTAGGTCAGCTAGACAGTTCCTGAAGCCCCTGCTTTACTTCTGACATATAAAATTCAAGTTTTTCTAATGAGAATTCCAATTTTTTGTTTTCTCGTAACTCGTTTTCAATTTCTATTGCCAGTGATTTGGTTTTCTTCATCCCCATCATTACCAGTTTTGTATTGAATCCATGTACTTGATTTGCGGCAGTTTCTGAATCATTCGTTTCAATTAATTCATCCAGCATATCTAGAAACGGACCTGCAGTATTCACAAACATATCCACGTACTTTTGCATTTTGGTTTCATCTCCATCGCAAAAATCTCTGAGGTAATTTAAGTCCGTAACCGAATCACTTTCAATCGATTTGGATTCTCGATCAATTACAATTACTTCATCCTCTTTCGCTTTGTGTTCTAGTTTAATACTAAGGGAATTAGCAATTCCCACAATTAAGTCATGCGCTTTGAAAGGTTTTGGTATATAACCATTCATTCCTGCATCCTTACATTTATCTAAATCAGTACGAAGTACGCTTGCGGTTAAGGCAATAATTGGAATCTGATTTAGTTCTTTATCACTTAACTCACGAATATTCTTGGTTGCTTCAAATCCACTCATGACTGGCATTTGAGCATCCATTAAAATCACATCAATTTTTGTTGACAGTTGATCCAAGACTTCTTGCCCATTTTCAGCTTCGACTATCGTTACATCCGCTTTAGAAAGCAGAGTGTCCTTGGCTACAATTCTATTATATTCATTATCGTCAGCAATTAAAATGGTCATTCCATTTAAAATTGAACCATCCACGTTTTCTTCTCCAGCAATCCGTTCTTCGTAACGTTCCAAATCTCCTTTAGACAGTTGAATATCAAAGAAAAAGGTTGTACCCCTTCCTACTTCACTTTCGATATCTATAGAACCATCCATTAAACCAACTAACTGTTGAGAGATGGAGAGACCAAGGCCAGTGCCTCCGTACTTGCGGGTATCAGAAGTATTTGCTTGACCGAAGTTCTCAAATACGGTTTTGACTTTATCTTCAGGAATACCAATCCCAGTGTCAACAATGGAAAATCGGACCTTATCATTAACCCGCTTCAACTCAATAACAACACTTCCCTTTTCTGTAAATTTAACTGCATTTCCTCCTAGGTTGATTAGCACTTGATTCAACCGAACAGGATCCCCTAAGACAATATCATTAATGTTAGGATCAATTGTAACCAAAAGTTCCAAACCTTTTTCTTCTGCCTTATGAATCAACGTGTTCTTTACTTGATCTAATACATCAGAAATAGAAAAATCAATTTCCTCCAATTCCATTTTTCCAGCCTCAATTTTAGACAAGTCAAGAATATCGTTTATGATGTGCAACAAGTTATCCGAAGACTTCTTAACCTTTGTTAAATAGTCTCGCTGCTTATCTTCTAACGCTGTATCTAGAACCAGGTTAGTCATCCCCATCACGGCATTCATTGGCGTTCGAATTTCATGACTCATGTTGGCCAGGAATTCTTGTTTAAAGGCTTCTGATTGTTCCGCTCTAATTCTAAGTTTGTCCGCTTCTTCTTTTTCAACTAAAATAATCTCTTTTTGTTCATTAATTTGAGCAGTTCTAATTTCCACTTTCTCCTCAAGTTGCTCGTAATTAATTGCATTTTGAATACTAACACCCATTTGACCAGAAATCATTTTTAATAATCCAATTCGGTCTTCAGTAAATACTCCTTTAGATAATCCATTAGTCAAATAGAGCATCCCGATTGATTCGTTTTGTGAAAGTATAGGGATACATAGTACGGATTTTTCATCCTGATCAATGATCATTGTATCTTTATTAAAAGGACTCACAGACATTGCATCCTCCAGTATTAATGGTTCTTTACTTTGTTGAACAAAATTAAACACACTTTCCGGAATACCAGATTTCAATTGCCCATTCCCCTCAACTTTTGAAATAAACTGGTTGGCTGCAACGGAGTATTCATCTCCTTTTTTGATCATAAAGCACCCAGATTCAGCGCCAGCATTTTCCATTGCAAACGACAACATCTTCTTCACCAATGACGATAATATAATCTCACTTGATAAAGTTTGAGTTGTTTTAATTAAGGTCTGTATATCTAGTTCTTCTGCAGTTACTGAATTTACAGTTTCCGCACCCTGGATAGATTTTACTTTCTCCTCTTTGAGTTCTGGAAGTTTAGACTCCCACAAATCAATAACACTTAGTAGTTCGTATCCATGCAAGTATTCTTTTAGATCATCCCAATACTTCTTGATCCCTGATTCCTTAAAATGATTCATCTTTTGAATCCTCATTAAATCTATTAGAATCGCTGGAAAATAGAATTTATTATCAAGCGCATACTTCTTAGCTTCATCATAAAGATTGTGGTTAACAATCATCTTCTGACCTGCTTCCAACTCCGCCTCAATAAATTTGACGATCCAACCAACATTGCCATCGAAAAGTTTAAAGGCTATTTTTAATTTCTTGTGATCTTTCGCAAACTCTTTCTTAAAATCTTTTAGTTGGAGATCCCCGCTCAGAGATGCATTAACAATTGCCGCAGTATTAAGAGCTCGACAGTATGGCTGCCAATATAGACTAGCAAGATCATCCATTATGGAATAATTCTCAGTAACATTATCGATAACTTGGCTGGATTGATCATGAAGCAATGCTGAAAATATTTTCATCGTGTTGTGACCAAAAATAAAGCCTGTGTCATTCGCTTCTTTTTGCAACTCAAACAATTTTTTATCTTCTGATGAATCCTCCAAAGAAATATCCTGATTCTGAAGTTTAGTAATAAGACCTTTCACTCGAGTCCCTAATTTATAAGGACCTTGCCAGTTATGAGTTAAATAGTACTTTTCATAGTCTGTTAGCGTTT
>JBLFXO010000349.1:0-3679 GCA_047609865.1 Arenicella sp. | reverse complement strand
CACCGTGTCCAAAGCCTTTCCCTTCTAAAACAACATAATTCCCTTCAAGATGTGACGAAAACCAGGTAGACTTTAGTTTGAAGTGAACGCGTAAATCTCGCAAAGGAATCCCTAATTGAGGGCTCACGAAAAATGCTTTTCTGCTGGTTTGGTCAAATTCATAAATTGACTCACCAAATAAGCTGTCTTTTAAGGGGTATCCAAATTGGGTGACCAGATATTTTTTCCACTGTGATTTTTCTATTTTCTTGGTCCAAGTCGCTTGTCTAGATTGAACACAGAAGGTGTCAACAATTGAACGACAATAAGGAACAGCAATATTCCAAACAAAATCAGATTCACTTGTTTGACCGCCGCAATTGGCGAAAAAGAAACCGTCTGCCAACTTCAGGTTTTCATCTAACATGATTAATCCGCTGGTCTCTTCAACCGCTTCTTCAATAGTTGGGGTGAATCTCAGCATACTGTGATAAGCTTGGCAGTGAACACGGTCACAGACTGAAAAGCCATCTCTACGGTGCTTTTTTAAATGATCCAAAACATAGGTTCTACTTAAGATTGCTTGAACCTTGTAATACTCTGAATGCTTTCCACCACCGCCTTCGCTTTCAATCACGCCTGCTAAATAATTTGGCATTTCAACTTCATTGATAACTGTCAGTTTAGAACTTGATTCAGGTAGAATCATCAGATTGTTCTTGTACTTTTTTACTTTCTTACTGGATGGTGAAATAGATTGAATTCTGAAACTATTGCTAGGGGCCATTTCCTTAACATAAACTGTGTCATAAACGCCAAGATTTTTGCCGGCCTTTTCAACTTTTACGCCATCTCCTGACCTTCTAAAATATACGGATTGATCTTTCCAGATAGTTGTGAGTTCGGTACTGTCACCAAATACTTTGTAATTCCCTTCGTTATAAGAGACTCTTACTGTAGACATATTATAAGCTCGCATTATTCCAACCTTCAATTCTTGAGCGAATGAAATGCTGCTTAATAAAACTAATATGATACTGTAAATCACTTTCACTCTTAATCTTTAAGCAATAATGATGCTATTTTTTCTGAAGCTCCGCCGCCGCCAAGAAGCGTTATCATCTTGGCATATTCGTCTAGCATTAGCTTTCTTTCAGGAGTGTTTCCCAGTATTTTCTTTAGCTCTCGTCTAATGTTTTCAACAGTGAGTTCTCCTTGTATTAATTCTGTCACAACTTCCTTGTCAGATATGAGGTTTACCAATGAAATGTAATCTACCTTAATCAATCGTTTTATGATTTGATAACTTATTGCGCTACCCTTATAACACACAACTTGCGGAATGTTAAACAATGCAGTTTCTAAGGTTGCAGTTCCTGATGTTACTAATGCTGCATAAGAGTTGTTAAGTAAGTCGTATGTTCGGTTTGAAATCCAATGCATTTCTTGGTCTCCAGCAATTTCTTTATAGAATTCTTCAGACAAATTGGGTGCACCAGCAACTATCAATTGATATTCTTCATATCCTTTAACGGCTGCTAACATGATGGGAAGCTTAACTTTAATTTCTTGCTTTCTACTGCCTGGTAAAAGAGCGATTATCTTTCTGTCATCAAGCTTCAATTCGGTTTTGAATTCAGATTCAGTAAGAGCAACTGCCTGAAAATTTTGAATTGCGTCTAGTAAAGGATGTCCAACATAATTCACCTCCATGTCAAACTTCTTATAGAATTCTTTTTCAAAAGGTAAGATGCAATACATCTCGTCTACAATCTCTTTGATTTTCCAACCTCTTTTTTGTTTCCAAGCCCAAATTTGAGGAGAAACATAATAATGAACTTTGATTCCTCTTGCCTTGGCAAATTTGGCTATCCTCAAATTGAATCCAGGATAATCTATCAATACTAGAGCGTCAGGTTTGTAGGCTTCAATATCTTTTTTGCAAGATTTGATGTTCTTCAAAATGGTTCTCAAGTTCATTAAAACTTCAATAAAGCCCATGAAGGCTAGATCTTTAATGTGTTTTACTGGAGTTCCACTGACTGCTGCCATTTGATCTCCTCCCCAATACCTGAATTCAGTTTTGGGTGCTTTCTTGATGATCTCTTTCATGAGATTACTTGCGTGCAAGTCTCCGGAGGCTTCACCGGCTATGAGATAAATTTTCAAATTTGTCAGTTTAATCCACAAAAATACGGCAAAATTAGGCCTTCAAATAAGCTAATTGATATACAAATTAACACTAGGATGTGAACACTTGATTGGCTTAGTTGTACAATTACCAAAGGATACGAGCTAAATTTGTGATATGAAGTGGATGTTAGCCATTATTGGTTTAGTAGTGATGGGTCAAAATGCAATGGCTCAGGATAGGAAAATTGATCAGTTAGAGATCTTATATGACCAGGCATATTACGCGAAGGTTCTAAGAAAATCCAACAAGCTTTTAGCAGACCCAGAGTTTGATTATTCCGGACTTCCTCTTTATTATAAATCATTAGCTCTATTCAGATTGGCGGATGACCCAAGATGGTTTAAAAGACATAAAGAAGCCTTCACTGAAGCAAAAGCTAGTTATGCAAAATTTGCAGAACACAGCTTATATGATGATTATGTTCATGCTCACTATTATGAGATTGCCGCCTTGAAGACCTATCTTGAAAAGACAGAGGGGAAGTATAAAGAATTAGGATTCAATGAAGAGGCCAAAGGCTTAGCAGACTTCAATTTTGAATACTTTAAATCAATCAAAGGCAAACCAGATAAACACGAAAAGGTTGATGAAAATCCAAATGCTAATACAGTTGCAAATACTGATGTCTCAACAGATAGAGAGAAGATTGTTGTTTATGCAAAGTCACTTGTTGGCATCAAATATGTTTGGGCTGGTTCAACTGAAACAGGTTTTGATTGCTCAGGATTCACTTCATATGTGTGCAAGAAATATGGATTAAGTATTCCGAGAACGGCTTCTGGTCAAATGACCGATTCAAAGAAAGTAAAACTAGCTAATGCTAACAAGGGAGATTTAGTTTTCTTTGGCTCAGGATCAAAAATTACTCATGTTGGATTAGTTGTGTCTAAAAAAGGAGATGCCTTATCAATGGTTCATGCCTCTACAAGTAAAGGTGTTATTGTGACCAATATAGAGACATCTACCTACTGGAAACCTAAATTGAAGGGTTCTGGTACTTATCTTGATTAGTTCTCGATACTATTTTACTCAGATCGCGATCTTCGAAAAATCACTCGAACAAACCAATTATCAATGTGCAATTTTCATTTAGAATAGGTCAATAAACCCAATCTCAATACATAATTGCGCAGTGAAAAGCCAGCAGGGAGGAGGTAGAATTCACCACCATTACCCCAATCTCAACACATAATTGCGCGAGCAATCTCTCCGCCTGGATAGGAGGAGTACTGCGCAGTGAAAAGCCAGCAGGGAGGAGGTAGAATTCACCACCATTACCCCAATCTCAACACATAATTGCGCGAGCAATCTCTCCGCCTGGATAGGAGGAGTACTGCGCAGCGAAAAGCCAGCAGGGAGGAGGTAGAATTCACCACCATTACCCCAATCTCAACACATAATTGCGCGAGCAATCTCTCCGCCTGGATAGGAGGAGCACTGCGCAGCGAAAAGCGAGCAGGGAGGTGGTAGAGTTCACCACCATTACCCCAAACTCAACACATAATT
>JBLFXO010000348.1:0-3712 GCA_047609865.1 Arenicella sp. | reverse complement strand
GGAGGTAAAAGCTCAAGGTTTTGATTGGAAAGAATTAAAATTTGAATTAAAAAACGACACTATTATTAAGCTCCAACTAAATGACGAACCAGAAAGAATGCCGGAAATAGAGATTAGGGAATATATTGTTCCTTTGATAGACAGAGGACCTCCTTATTATGCTAAACCAATCGTGAAAAAGGATTGTGATTTAGATACAGTTCAAAGAGAAGGATTACTCCAGCCAAAAGAAGTGATGGACTATCTGAAGAGGAATTTACGATATTCAAAATATTCTCTCGATCAGGAAGAGCAGGGTCGAATTTATGCATATGTTACTTTTGACAAGAAAGGCAATGTGACGGATGTTGTAATTAGAAAAGGCGTATCTGAATGCCTAGATAACTCGGTTAAATCAGCCTTTTATACCTTGCCAAAGGTCGTGATGAGGCCAAACTCTGCATCCTACAATTACCAAAATGACGGTTTTGAAGCAGAAACGTATCTATTTCCAATCACATTTAGTTTAGAGTAGACTCTCGGCCACTTTCAAATCAAATGGCGTTGTGATCTTAATATTCTCTTCGTTTCCATCAACCAAAACAATATCATGTCCACAAGATTCAACCACAGTTGCGTCATCAGTGAACTCAGCTTTGAAACTTTGCTCATAAGCCATTTTGATGATGTTAGATTTGAAAACTTGGGGAGTTTGCACTTCTCTGTAAAGAGATCTGTCAGCCGCCTCTGATTCGTCAAAAGTAATTTTTCTGAGTGATGGTTTAATTGGCATAACCGGAATCGCAGCTCCAGAAACATCAGCAGCATCAAAACAAGCTTCAATCACCTTGGAGGACACCAAAGGCCTAACTGCATCATGAATAGCTATAACATCTCCTGAGCACTTTTCTAAGCCATTCTTTATGGATTGGAAGCGTTCGGCTCCACCAGTAACTAAAATTACATGAAGAGAGAAGTTATGTTCTTTATTCAGAGTTCTCCATGCCTCATGCATCTCCTCATTCAAAACAACGATAACTTCAATTTCCGGATAAACATTTACGAAAGCATTAATGCTGTGATGAATGATTGGTCGATTATTCAGTAATAAGAATTGTTTGGGAGTAGTTCCTCCCATTCTTTGACCAGAACCTCCGGCTGCTATGATTACGCTTCGCTTGATACTACAATTATTATAATGTTCTAATGCTGTAATTATTGAATTACTAAAATAAGATTAATCTTTCAATTTGATAAAACAAAAAAAGCTACTCAAATGAGTAGCTTTTTTCAAATTATTTTTGAATCTATTAGATGATCAACATTGCGTCACCATAAGAATAGAACTTGTATTTTTCTTTAATCGCTTCTTCATACGCTCTGAATGCAAACTCATGTCCAGCAAAAGCAGAGATCATCATTAACAATGTTGATTGAGGAGTATGAAAGTTAGTAATCATACAATTACAAACTGAAAAATCATAAGGAGGAAAAATGAATTTGTTTGTCCAACCATCATAAGGCTTTAAGAAACCATCAGTAGAAACTGAAGATTCAATTGCTCTCATTGAAGTTGTACCAACAGCACAAACTCTCTTTTTATTTCTCTTCGCAGCATTCACCATGTCAGCAGTTGCCTGATTGATATGTGCCTCTTCAGAATCCATTTTATGTTTAGTCAAATCTTCAACTTCAACATTTCTAAATGTTCCTAATCCAATATGTAAAGTCAACTTCGCAAAGTCAATCCCTTTAATTTCTAATCTCTTTAATAATTGCTTTGAGAAGTGCAATCCAGCAGTAGGTGCCGCAACAGCTCCTTCATTTTCAGCATAGATTGTTTGATATCTTTCCTCATCTTCAGGCACAACTTCTCTTAATGCTTTGATATATGGCGGGATTGGAGTTTCTCCAAGCTCAGTAATTTTGTTTTTGAACTCTTCGTATGAACCATCAAATAAGAATCTGATTGTACGCCCTCTTGAAGTTGTGTTATCAATTACCTCAGCAACCAATGAATCATCTTCAGTGAAATATAATTTATTTCCGATTCTGATTTTTCTTGCAGGATCAACTAAAACATCCCACAATAAACTTTCTCTGTTCAATTCTCTTAACAAGAACACTTCTATTCTCGCTCCAGTTTTTTCTTTATTACCATACAATCTTGCAGGGAATACTTTCGTATCGTTCATGATCATACAATCACCCTCTTCAAAATAGCCTAAAACGTCTTTGAACATTTTGTGTTCAATTGTCTGTTTTTCGCGATCCAGGACCATTAGTCTTGATTCATCTCTATTTTCTTGTGGATGCTGAGAAATTAAATTCTCTGGTAATTCAAAATTGAATGCTGATAATTTCATATTCTTTCCTAAAGTTAAAAAGGTTGGCAAAGTTAACATTTAATACTGAAGAACTGCCAATAAGGATACAATATGAGCCTACTTTTTAGCATAAAAAAAGCCCAAGGGTCAAGAACCTTTCTTTTCCCTTGGGCTGAATTCAACTGAATCCAAGCTTCATTTGATTATGATTCTTGCGAAAGCATCATAGCAGTCTCTACTAATCTGAGGAACTCAACTTTGTCTAACTCTTCAATGGTCACATTGGCTTGAACCAAGTCAATAACATCCTGATATGAGAAATCATTGATGTATTTTGATTCTCTCAAAATCATTGAGAATGCAGCTACTGCAGCTGAGAAGTTAAAGGCCTTTGAATTTTCATTTAACTTTCTGTGGATAACAGGAATCTGAATCAATTTACTTTTAGATCCTTTTGGTCTTTTATATCTTAAGCTCACCATTACAATCTCATCTGACTTTTTAGAAGATGAACTTTGGTATTTGAGATCAGGCTTGTCTGCTTTACCTTCAATGATTTCGTAAATCGCAGTTACGGTATGACCAGCTCCTAATTCTCCAGCATCTTTTTTGTCATCCTCAAAATCTTGATCAGCCATCAATCTATTTTCATAACCTATCAATCTGTATTCTTTCACTAATGCAGGATTAAACTCTACTTGAATCTTGACATCTTTTGCGATCGCATAAAGGGTTCCGGCAAGGTTAGTAACCAATACTCTATTGCTTTCTCTGATATCATCTATGTAGAAGTAATTCCCGTTCCCATGGTCTGCTAAACTTTCCATTTTAGAATCTTTGTAATTCCCCATACCGTATCCAAGAATTGTCAAGAAAACACCTTCTTCTCTTTTCTCTTCAATCATTCTCGTCAATTCTCCATCTGAAGATTGACCAATATTGAAATCACCATCCGTTGCCAAAATGACTCTATTGTTTCCGTCTTCTAAAAGATTTTCAACTGCTAGGTCATAGGCTTTATTGATTCCACCAGCGCCATTTGTTGAACCGCCTGATTCTAAGTTATCAATGGCGCTCTTAATCAAATCCTTGTTCTCACATGAAGTTGATTCCAGCACAACTCTATCTTCCCCCGCATAAGTAACAATCGCTACATTATCTTTTTCAGACAACTGGTCAACTAATGTTTTGAATGACTTTTTTAGTAAAGGAAGTTTATTGTGATCATTCATTGAGCCAGAAACATCCAATAAGAAAACCAAATTTGATGCTGGTAAATCTTCAGTCGGAATCGTGAATCCTTTTAACCCAACATGCAAAAGCTTTGCATCTTCGTTCCAAGGACATTCACCCATTTCAGTGTTCACTGAGAATACCTCCTCTTTTTTTGGGATTCTGTAATCATA
>JBLFXO010000347.1:0-3750 GCA_047609865.1 Arenicella sp. | reverse complement strand
CTAGATCACCTTTCCAATTGTCAAAGGTTGCAGTCACAATTCGATTTTGGTCTTCAGGCGATTTATCGGCATTTTTTTCAATCACATCTTTGAATTTCTTATACATGAATTTCTTTTGCCTTGGCCCGCCAAACTGATCAGGATACCCATCAGTAAAAAGATAAATACTATCTCCCTTTGAATAATCTAAAGAGTGATTTGTGAATGGATCAATTTTATAGAATCTCGCAACAGGTTGTTTATCTGCCTTCACTTCTTGTAACACTTTGTTCTTCACTAAATAAAGAGAGTTATTTGCCCCTGCATATTGTAAACTGTTCGAATTCTTCTCAATTCTACACAATGAAATATCCATTCCGTCAAAAACCAACTCATTTCCCTCATCAAAAGTTTCTATCACAATCTCTCTGCACTTGTCTAATATTTTTGAAGGTTCCCTTAAACCAAACTCTTTAACTGATCTATTCAGTGCCGAAGAACAAGCTACACTCACCATTGCTCCAGGCACACCATGTCCCGTACAATCTGCAACAGCTACAAAAGTATAACCATCAATTTGAACCATCCAATAAAAATCACCTGCAACAATATCTTTAGGCCTATAGAAAATGAAAGAATTCGGAAAAGCATTTCTGATTTTCATGTCGTCTGGCATTATCGCGCTCTGAATCCTCTTGGCATAATTGATACTTTGGGTAATTTCAATGTTCTTAGTATCAGTCTCAAATTTTGCAGTTCTAAGTGCTTTTTGATAGGCTTTGTTTTTCCTGACATATATGTAAACTGCATAGCCGGCTAAAATCAGTAGCAGGCAAGACAAAATACAGAAGACTATTATTTGCCATCTCGTTGAAGCCCTTTGCGTTTCAGCGAATGCAATTTTATTCTCCATCTCCTTTTCTTCGGCCAATTCTAAAGTAGACACCACGGCTGAAATTTCATCCATAATGTCTTTATCCTTTTGAATAAGTTCAAGTTCTTTGAGCTTCAACGCCACTTCATACTGAGTTTCTTTCGTTTTCAAATTCGCTAGCTCTTGATCAATTCTAACAAAAGATTCACTTACCACTTCATTGACATCTTCCGCGCTCAAGGTGTCTCCCTCAGCCATAAGTTCCTCCTCCTTTTTCCTTTTTCTATTCCCGAATAGACGGTCAAAAAATTTCTTTTTATCCTCTTCGACTTCAGGAGATTTTAAATTTTCATCAACTCTTATAGATTCAGAGTTTTCTGTGACTACTTCAACTTTCTCTAGAACTTTATCCATTATTTGATCAGCTGATCGCTCACTTTGCACGACCAAAAGTTCATCTAGAATTTCAAATTTTGTTTGTACCAATGAATCAATTTTCGGAAGTCCTTTTTCTAACTCAGTACCATTTTTGGCAGTCGATTTCAAGTCGTCAATTTTCTGATTCACTTCAGCCAACTGCTCATTGTAATCGTCTAGATAAGATTCATCTCTTGTAAGACCAAAAGATTTCACATTACTTTCGGCATCTGAAATGTCCGCCATCATTCCTTTAAGCAAAACTAAATCTTCATCAAAATCAGATTCTTCGCTGATTTCCTCAACTATTTTTTGAAGGGAATTGTTTACAAAGAGTGCGCTAGAAATTGCCACCAAAAGAACTGCTACCAAAATGATAACGACCTTTTTTTCGAATGCAATTTTCTGTTTTTTCACTTGTTCTGGGTAAGAGTATACAAAATAGCACTTTTTACCCAAAAGAAAAACTTCTTATTATTTAATCAAGAGTTTTGAAGTATAGAACTTATCTAGATACCTCAATTTGTATAAATAGATTCCAGTATTTAAATCATTAACTGAGATTTCATTTGAAGTTGATGTAATGTCTTTAACCAACCTTCCCGCTGCATCATATAACTTGATTCTATATTCTCCTGCCATCTTCTTTAGAACGATTGATTGCGTTTGAGAATTGTAGAATAATTCTGGATTTTCAAAGCTTGAATGAGTAGTACTGGCAGTCTCATCAAAAACAACATCCATTATCACAGGTAAGTGATCTGACGCATAATACAAGGCGTCCGCTACAGAATCAGGCACTGCACTGTTTGATCCTGAATTGATTTGTCCATTGAAGTGATTACCGTCTTGTCCTAAAGCTTTATAAGTGTTACTGATGTAGCTCACGCCATTATCATTGTCCAAGACATCTTCAGAAACAAAAATCATATCAAATCGGTCGTCCATTCCGCCGCCAGCTCCACCTTGTAAGCCACTTGTTCTAGTACTTTGCGTATGGATATCAGCATAAGTCCAATCATTTGACCAATTAGCGGCTACTCCAATTGGATCAAAAAGTGGAATCTGCCCAGTGTTTTTCATGGTCAGAATCGCAGATTCGAATCCTGAATAGACATTGAAGTCTCCTCCAATAAATACATTCTCCATTTTGTCGGCCAATGAATTCATATAGAATTTCGCTTGTTGAATCTCGGTGTTTCTTTGCTCAAAATCAGTTGATCCTGCCTTTAAATGACAGGCGAAAAAGTTGAGATAAATGGTATCAGTCTGAGCAGTTAGATTGGGAGCTTTGTAATACAATTGATAGGTGTTAATATCCCTCAAGACAGTTCCAATCTCTTCTTGACTAATGAATCCTAATTTATCTGTATTGTAGAAAAGTAGGTTGTTGGTGAAGGTTCCGCCATCAATAAAAGAAGCTCTTTGATAATTTGTGTTTCCATTAACATTCAGGGCTTGATTTAAAATCATGTCCCCTCCTATTTCACTTTCTAATTCGCATACCACATAAACATCAGGCTGAGCATAAGAAAGAATCGTTCTCAAAGTATCTATCCTGTTAGCTCCGGCTGAAGGGAAATTAAGAATGTTGTGATACATCACTCTGATAGAGTCTTGCGAAGACGCAAAAGTCGAAATACCGATAAGTAATATGAGTAAGAGTTTCTTCATGAAATGAGAACAAAGATAAGTAAAGAAAGGTTTGAGCTACTACCGCTTATTTATTCTTAAAGGCCAAATAAGGTAGGCCTCCGCCAAGAATTACCGCCGCCATATCTGATATCACAAACCACATTGGATGTTTAATCATGTACAAATTCATTGCGGTCAAAAGAACAAACAAGCCAATAACAATATAGGCAGCTGACTTCTCTTTTGTGATTTTCAAAGTGATAACTGTTCCTACAAACATGGCCAAAAAGTGACCAAAAACTACAATTAACAAAGATCCTAAAGGCGCCAACTTTAATAATTCACCCATTGCGACATAATCAGTTGGGTCAGAGATTGCAGGTGGCGGATAAATTAAGTGAGAGATCATTTCTAAGGCGAACACCACAATAAATGCTGAAACTAATCCTGCTATGACACCCCAAAGTTTTTTCATGGTTTAAAGATAATTGAAATTGAAAGACAAAAGACGATAGACCGCTGCGCTCACAGACAAAAGATTTTTGGAGGACAAATGAATTTTAGACTGGAAAGCGTTTGGTTTATGGATGGTAATAAATCCTCCCTCTAGCCGCCTCCAAAGGGTGATTCCTAGTATTTGGCAATTGTATTGTTTAAAAGCTTGTTCATCAAATTTTCGTGCCCTCTGTCTTCAGTTTTTCTAATATTGTATTTGAAGCAAGCCGAACGCAGGGATGTCATAAAAGCCCCACCATTGTATTTAGAAGACTTTTCCTTTTGGACTGTTTTTTTTTTACAAACCTACTGCCACATAAAAGTTGAATCATGGGGGTTAAGGCGGTAAT
>JBLFXO010000346.1:0-3753 GCA_047609865.1 Arenicella sp. | reverse complement strand
TGGCGAATAAGTATTAGAAATGATAAATCCTTTAGGGTTTTTCAATTGTAAAGCTGTCTCTAAAAGTTCAGGGAATTTATTCTCAATCTTCCATCTCTCTTTTTTCGCTCCAATTCCAAATGCAGGCGGATCCATAATGATTCCGTCATATTTATGACCCCTTTTTACTTCTCTTTGAGCAAACTTAAGAGCATCTTCTAGCACCCAATGAATATCAGACAGTCCAGAAGTCTCCATATTCTCTTTCCCCCAATTGATTACCTGTTTTACTGAATCAACATGAAACACATCAGCACCTTTTGCTTTGGCGATTAAACTAGCGGCACCGGTATATCCGAAAAGGTTCAATAATCGATCTCCTTTTTTAACATTATTCTCTAAAAACTCCCAATTCGCTTGCTGCTCAGGGAAAATTCCGAGATGCTTGAATTTTGTGAGATTCAAATTGAATTTGACATCATTATAAGTGATGGTCCATTTTTTATCGTGATCTCCTCTTAATGATTTCCATTGTCCTGATGACTTCGTTTCTTCAACAAATTCAAAATGGGCTTTCGATAACCAATCCTTCTTAGGAAGTACTGGAGCGAAATAAGCGTTTCTATCTGGACGAATTGTGACAATACTACCCCAGCGCTCAAGTTTTCTTTCCCCTCCCGCATCTATAAGTTCATAATCCTTCCAATGTTGTGAAAAAAGTCTTGACATGAAACAAAGGTAGATGTTTAAAGCAATTTTGATAAATTAGCAATGATGAATTTCAAAGGTATTCTCAGTATTGGTTTATTAATAACAATTGTTTTCGCTTGTGGTGAAGACGAATCCGCTATTGACGGACCTTTAGAGCAAGTTGAGAAAGCAGAATCAAATGATGCGAACCAAGATAGTTTTCTAAAAACTGTAAAAATTGAATTTCTTATTGTCGATTCGGTCTCTGAAAACTATAAAATAGGATATACAGAATATGACGAGGAGTTTAAACTCTACTATTTTCCCCATATCATTTCTTCAACTGACACTATGAAAATTCCAGATTTTAATGCCGGATGTGACAGGGCCTATGATTTATCGCCAGATGGAGAATACATGATGGTGGGTGAACTAGATATTGGATGGGTAGGTGAAGGTGAAGATAAATTTCTGCACGACAGATATGGCTGTATGATTATCGATCTGAAAGCAGCAAAAATCATGAATTATATGGACGGCGATTGTGCCGGCCAATGGAACGAACTTAACCAATGGATTGTAGAACCAGATGCTGAAGTAATCTGGCCCGAAAAATAAAAGAAACATGGCACAAATAATTAAGACTGCATACGAAATAAAAGACTGGTCAGGAGGAACGACCACTGAGATATTTATCTATCCTGAAGGTGCTGAATATGACAAAAAAAACTTCAGTTTCAGATTAAGTACGGCATCTGTAGAAGTAGATGAATCTACTTTCACTGAGCTTCCAGGCGTATCAAGAACGTTGATGGTATTGCATGGCAAAATGAAATTGAGTCATGAAGGTCAACATACAAGAAATCTTGAGCAGCATGATGTTGATGTTTTTGACGGCGGATGGAAGACGACTTCAAAAGGACAATGCGTTGATTTTAACTTAATGTGCCGAGGAGAAACTAGAGGAAAAGTGAGAGGCTTTGCCTTAGAGAAAAACAGATACCGAGAAATCGCAGTAGATGGTAAAGTGAACTTCATTTATGTCACTGGAGGCACCATTACCATAAACAGAAAATCATATCATCCTGGCGCCCTTCTCAGAATAAAGCTCGAAGCAATCGTTCAGTTGCAGGCAAAAGATCATTGTGATTTTGTAGTTGTTGAAATCTTTAATCCTTAACTATGTTCGCTGTTATCTATTCATTTAAAATAAAGCCGAACTGTGAAGCTGAATTCATCAAGGCTTGGGAAGATTTGACTTTACTTATTTACGAGTTTGAAAATAGTATTGGTTCAAGAATCCACAGAAAAAGTGAGTTTGAGTTTATCGCTTATGCCCAGTGGCCAGATGAGGCTACATTTAAAGATTCCGGATCTAATATGCCCGAATCCGCTCAGCCAATCAGAAAAATAATGAGGGATTGCTGTGAAGAAATTACTACTCTACATGAATTGGAAATGGTCTCTGATCTTTTACAAACAACTGTCTTTGAAGATTAGTATATTGTTGCAGTGCTTCTGAAAACGCTAAAAATATCAGGCCAATTCTTCATTTCGAATCACCAATTATCAATGGTAGAGCAAGAAAAGAAACTGCATGAGATATATCTTGAATGTAAAGGACATCTTGAGCAAAGTGATTACATCTACATAATCGGAGTTAGTATATAACTAGATATGAATCATATACTTATTAATTCAATCTTTATCGGAATCCAAATTATTGCGGTTTATACTTTTGGCCAAAAACAACTTTTAGCATCTTCACACATACATAAATTGAATAGGCTCTCTAAAATGCCGGGCGCAAAATTAGACGAGATTACGGCTCGAATAAAAGAACTCAAATCGGCCAATTATAAATTAGAACTTATTGGTCATTTCACGCTCATAGTGATTGCAATTGCCCATTTCATCATTTTGTGCCTCAACTATTATCAGCGTTTCAAATTCTGGTATGTGATTTTGATTATTTGGGGTGTAGCCGCTTTATTTTTAAGGATTGTTTTTTGGATGAAAGGTGCCACTGTAATTAGTCACATCAAAGTTGACAATGAAGACTTTGACCCTCTCTTTTGAGATAATTTTCTTAAATTGATGTAGTGAAAAAATGGAGCTCCTATATTTTAATTCTACTTGTCGGATTAGTACTCGGAATCGCAGGATGTCAATTATTCAAATCTGAGAAAGAATCTGACATACAAGTTTCCACCAATCCTAAAGAACTTAAAGATCACTTAAGATATTTAGAAAGCACGCTAGACACCATGCATGATGTGAAGTCAAATCCGATTCCGGGTGAATGGCTTTTTCACAATAGGGAGTTACAACAATACCCTCACCAATTTTTAGCAGCGCATCCGAATATTCTGGACGAAAAAAGAAACAAAATTTATATTCAACCGATTGGGAGTTTCTCGCCAAAACAGGAAGAGATTGTTGACGAAACCGCCGAGTACATTTCAGTCTTTTATAATGTTGAAGTCGAAGTTATGGATTCTATTTCTGCTGATGAAATCCCTATGGATAATAGAAGAATGAATAGTCAAGGCAAGATTCAATTACAAACCACTTACATCATGAATAAGATTTTGACGCCAAACTTACCTGATGACGCCAGAGGTTATATGGGCTTCACGGCATACGATCTTTATCCTGACGATAATTACAATTTCGTTTTTGGTCAAGGAAAGCTAGGTGGAAATGTCGGAATCTATTCATTGTCAAGATTTGGATATCCTGACTGGGATTCTACTGAATATAGTATGTGTTTGAAACGGACTTTAAAAGTAGCTTCTCATGAGTTAGGTCACATTTTTGGATTTAGGCACTGTGTTAATTATGAGTGCGTCATGAATGGCTCAAACAGTATGGATGAAACTGACAGAAAGCCAGTTTACCTCTGCCCACTTGATTTATTAAAAGTAACGCAAGGACTAGCGATTGATGAAATCTACAGGTTTAGAAAGCTAGAAATTTATTGGAGAAATAGAGGATATGAGAAAGAGGCAAGTTTTTATAAAGACTGCGCTCATCTGCTCGAAACAAATACTAATAGACGAGAAGGCGGAATTCATAACAATT
>JBLFXO010000345.1:0-3761 GCA_047609865.1 Arenicella sp. | reverse complement strand
TGCCAGACATCATTCTGTTCACTCCGTTGTATATTTTGGTAGGAATTGTTTTCATTATCGGATCGTATCTCTTCTTTTTCCAACCTGAAACCAAGTCGAATCCATCTTCGGTTATCATTTTATACAATCCTGGAATTTCATCTGGGTTGTCTTGTAAATCGGCATCCATTGTGATAATCACATTTCCTTTGGTTGCTTGAAAACCTACATGCAATGCGGCAGATTTACCATAATTCCTTTGAAATTTAATGCCTCTTACACAGCTGTCTTTCGCCGATAAAGATTCAATAACTTCCCATGATTTATCTGTGCTTCCGTCATTTACGAATAGAATCTCGTAAGAAAACGAATTTGCATTCATCACTTTTACAATCCAACTATGTAATTCAGGAAGTGATTCATCCTCATTAAACAAAGGGACTACTACACTTATTTGTATGTTTTTATTTTCTTCCATTAAGGTGCTCAAAGATAGTGAATCAATGTAATCTGAGTATACGGCCGAATGTTAAATAAAGTTGTCTGAATGAGCAAGTGCACCAATTGAGTTATTGAATGACGCTTGTCTAAAAAAAAATATTTTTTAATTTCGTGACCAAATAAAATTAATTTCATGGTAAAATTATGCAAGAAAATAGCTGAAGCAAAGTGGTTTCAGAATTCGGTAACAATTACAATTCTTTTTGCAGGTCTCTTGGTCGGAATGGCTACTTATTCGGAGTTTGCAGCAGAGAATGAATTCGTTTTAGGGGTTTGTAATCGAATTGTATTAATCATTTTTATCATAGAGGTTTTAGTTAAGTTAATTGCTGAATTTCCTAAGCCTTGGAAGTATTTTACTGATACGTGGAATGTATTTGACTTCATAATTGTTGCTGCGGCATTCATGCCATTTGGTGGAAGTTCAGTTGCCATCCTGCGTTTATTAAGATTACTGCGTGTACTTAAGTTGATTAAGGCCTTACCTAAGCTCCAAATGCTTGTAGGTGCCTTGCTTAAATCAATCCCGTCAATGGGTTATGTATCTATTCTATTATTACTTCTTTTCTATATCTATGCAGTTGCGGGAGTTTTCTTCTTTGGAGAGAATGATCCTATTCACTTTGAGAATCTGCAGACATCAATGCTGAGTCTGTTCAGAGTTGTCACCTTGGAGGATTGGACTGATATCATGTATATCAATATGTTTGGTTGTGAGAACTACGGATATGACGGGAATATGGACATCTGTACGTCATCTAGTGCTAATGCTGCAGGATCTGTTTTCTTCTTTGTATCCTTCGTATTAATTGGTACAATGATTTTCTTGAACCTATTCATTGGTGTGATAATGAATGGTATGGATGAAGCTAAAGCTGAAATGGCTGCAGCAGACGAACTAGAAAAGAAAGGTTCAGACATTGACATTGATGACCTCCAAAAGAAGTTAGAGGAGATGCAAGCAATGATTACTCAATTAAAGAAGAGTGAATAAGGCTAGAAAGTAGAAGCCTGAGTTTCTGTTTTAAGATCCATTAATACACTGAATGCTTGTGATACCATATTCGTATCAACAACAACTGTGAACTCATTGGTAGTAGAAATTACTTCAGCAAGGTTAATACCTTCCCAAGCGATTTTCTTCAATAAGTAATAGTAAACACCTGAGATCTCTGTGTTGATTTCTGGTAGTTTCATTGTAATAGATGATAGGTTATCCATTTCAGAAATCACGGCATCCTGCTTGAACATACTTTTCAATTTCTCTTGAAACTGCGCATTTGTAATAATCGTAGTTTCAGAAATACCTCTAGATACTGTATAGAAGTTGTCAGAGATATCTTTAATAGTAGATAGGAACTTCGCCTGATCTTGAGAGATACCTATATAATTGTTGTACGTAATCTTAACTAAGTTAGATCTCACGATAAGGTCTCCCAATTGTGCCATGAAGTTTTTAATCTTCATTTCAATTTTCTGGTTAGGACCAGGTGGCATTCTCTTGATTGCCATGATAATCGCCGAGTCAGAAACTTCCTTTCCAGTGACTTTTTGAATCTCTGGGTTCAGTTTTCTAGCTAAAGAGCTAATATTAATTAATCCTTCTGCAATCGCCTCTTGTATGAAAGGTGACTGATTTATAAGGCGTTCAATGACTTTGCTTAATCTATCCATGTTAATATTGTAACGTTCTGTTAAAATCTCATTACAAATATAATTATTTTAACAGAGCAATGGGCTTATGATATAAATTTGTTAAAAAAAACGGATAAAATGAAACAAACACCTTATTATTTTTATGACCTAGATTTATTGGATGACACCCTTAATTGCTTAAAATCAAACATTAAGTCAAATAAATTTCACATTCACTATGCCGTTAAGGCCAATCATAATAAGGATATTTTGAAACGTATTGCTAAGTTTGGCTTAGGTGCAGACTGTGTAAGTGGAGGGGAAATTAAATTTGCATTGGACAGTGGATTCAAGTCTGAAGAGATTGTTTTCGCTGGAGTTGGTAAGACAGATGCAGAGATTTTATTTGCGTTGGAACAGAATATCGGCATGATTCATTGCGAGAGTCTTCAAGAAATTGAAGTTATAAATGAGTTAGCTGGGGAACTGGGGACCACAGCAACAATAGCTTTGAGATTAAATCCTAATGTGAATCCTTTAACTCATGAAAAAATATCAACCGGATTAAAGGAAAATAAATTCGGTTTGACTTCTATTGAATTCAATGATCTGTTAGCAGTTCATCAGAATTTAGCGTATGTTAATATTGTTGGTCTGCATTTTCATATTGGATCTCAAATATCCGACATGTCAGTATTTATTGAGCTCTGTGATCGAATCAATGAATTGGTGCCGACTTTTGAAGAAAGCATAGGAGAATTGACTTATTTGAATGTGGGTGGCGGTTTAGGTGTCGACTACTACGAACCAGAAAAAAATCCAATTCCGGATTTCAAGAATTACTTTGAAGCATTTAGAACTTGTTTGACAATTAATGATTCTATTCCTGTCCATTTTGAATTGGGAAGATCTATTGTTGCTCAATGTGGAAATCTGAGAGCTGAAGTTCTATATATCAAGAAATCTGAGAATAAAAACTTTGCGGTACTGAACGCTGGCATGACCGAGTTGTTAAGACCAGCATTGTACAACGCTTATCACAAAATTCAAAAATTAGAAGCTGTTACTTCTACCGAGTATTTGCATTATGATATTGTAGGACCTATCTGCGAATCAAGTGACTGCTTTGGAAAAGATGTTGAATTGCCTGAATTAAAAAGAGGAGACATTGTCAATATTAGTAGCTGTGGAGCCTATGCAGAATCTATGTCTTTAAATTACAACGGAAGAGATAAAGTTGAAAGTATTGTACATAGTTCGAGAGACCTTTTTAGCACAACCGAAGAAGTTGATTGTTTATAACCAAGACCAGAAAGGTGACTTAATTATCGCCTTTGACTTTGCACTTCGAAAGAAGAAATAATTGGTTTTATTTATGGAATTGGTTAAGAAAAGCCTTCATTTATGGAGGCTTTTTTACGTCAATCAAATACTTACAAATGGTCTAACTTTCTAGTGCTCAATTCTGTCTATTGATATGCATAGGTTCTAACCTTTTAGAATAATAAAAGTACACGAATTCGTATCATTGCTGTTCCATTTATTACGCCCAAAATGAAAACGGAAGCCCACAAATTTGCCGGAGGAGAAATCATCCAGCTCCAAAGAGATGTTCTTCTTGTTCAGTATCTTATTGATAGAGAGGT
>JBLFXO010000344.1:0-3775 GCA_047609865.1 Arenicella sp. | reverse complement strand
TTGTAGAAACGACTGTCTTTGCTCAATATTTGCTTAGAGAACATAACTTTTTGCGATATGCAAATTGGAAACGAAATGGCAAAGAGGGTGAGGTCGATTTGATTCAATTAAGCACAAACTTCCAAAAAGTCCACTGGGCGTTAGAAGTAAAATGGTCTGATTCGCCAAAAGTTGATAAGTTGAGGTATTTTATGAAAACCAATGACGTTGATAGAGGAATTATTACCAGTAAAACTGTATTTGACAATTCATCCAATATCTTAATTACGCCGACCAGTATTTATGCTTATGTCGTTGGCAAGAATGCCTTGGATAGCCTTGATTCCGATTTTTGAATTAATACCAATATTCCATGGGGGTTTATTTCATAAGTCTCCATCTTACGTTGAGGTAAATAGTCTTTTCATTTAAATCAACTTTCAAAATCCAGAGAGCTTTACGATATTTACAGTATTAATTAAGATGCTATGACAATTGTCGACTACGTAACTGCTGCTTTTCCCGATCATTCTCAAGAATTTAAAAATCATCTTGTCAATTCGGGAAGAATTGTTAAAGTATCCGCTGGTGAAGAGATGATGTCTATTGGTGGTGACTTTAAAACCATTCCGATAATTGTAGACGGTTCTCTCAAGGTGGTGAGAGAAGATGACGAGGGACATGAATTATTTCTTTATTATTTGAGAGAAGGACAAACTTGCGCTATGTCGCTTAATTGCTGTTTAATGAACCAGCCGAGTGAGGTGAGGGCAACCGTTGAAGAGGATTCAGTAATCATTGCCATCAATGGTGATGTTGCAGCTCAATGGATGACTTCTTTGCCCGAATGGAGAGACTTCATATTGAATACTTACCAATTAAGGTTTAGAGAAATGCTCCATACAATTGATGGAATCGCTTTTCACCAATTAGATGACCGAGTATTACAGTATTTAAAAGATAAGTCTGATGTTCATGGGTCAATTGAATTGAAACTAACCCATCAAGAAATTGCTGATGATTTGAACTCCTCTAGAGAAGTCATATCCCGAGTACTAAAAATATTAGAAAAGAAAGACAAAATTGAACTTCACCGAAATAGAATTGTGCTAATGTGACATGCGTCACTGAGAATGTAAATCAATGTACTCATATTTGTAAAAGAGAATTTAAGATGAAAAAAGGAACTAAGTTGTATTCTATTGTAAAGGGCACATGCCCTAAGTGCCAGGAGACAGACTTGTTCAAATCTAAAAACCCTTATAATTTGTCAAAGGTGATGGAGATGAATGATGAATGTCCTAATTGTGGTCAAAGTTTTAGACCAGAACCCGGCTTTTATTTTGGAGCAATGTTCGTAAGTTATGGTCTGGGTGTGGCGCTTTTTATTGCAACTATTGTCGCAATATTAATCTTGGCTCCTGAAACCGGTCCGGGTTGGATGTTTGCATGGGTCTTAGGAGTAATACTTATTTCAGCTCCCTTATCATATAGAATGTCTCGTAAAATATGGATCAATTTCTTCGTCAAATACGAAGGAAATCCTCAACATGAATTAAAAGGTAAAAAGCTTAACAATGGGATTATTCAGTAAAATATTAGGAAACAATTCAGAGAGTGTGAAAGAATTATTGGCGAAAGGTGCTATAATCATTGATGTCAGATCAGTTTCTGAATTTTCTGGTGGAAAAATTGAGGGTTCTAAAAATTTCCCTTTGCCTATAGACGCCAAAAAAGAAAAGCAGATAATGGCTTTTAACAAACCTGTTGTATTCTGCTGCGCCTCTGGCGGAAGAAGTGGTCAAGCTACTTCGCAAATGAAAGCTCAAGGTTTGGAATGTGAGAACGGTGGAGGTTGGATGAAGCTCAACGGCATGATCTAGAATGATGGGATGATTTAAGGTGGATTGTAACATTCAGATGTGAAAGATTGTTATACTTTTAACCCAGCCTCATCTTATGCGAAGTTTAATACTTTCTGTTTTCTTGTTTTTTTCTGTAGCTAGTCAAGCACAGCAGGATCCTGTTTTTGTATCAGAGGGATTTACTTCATTTTGGAATAATCCGGCGTCTTTTGGAAGTTGGAACAAATTCTCCTTTAATGCAGTTGGGAGTCTTCAATGGGTAGGCATTGAAAGTGCGCCCAGATCAATTATGATCAATGCAGAACATGGCGTTGATTTCGAAACCCAATCTGATTCATGGAAAAATGTAAGGTTTGGATACGGAATAAATGTCATAGTCGAAAATGTTGGTTTCCAAAATAATTTCATTTTTACTGTTCCTCTCAATTACCAAATCAAAATAAAAGAATCATTTCTTTCAATTGGAATCGCTCCAGGTTTCAGAAAACTCAGCTTTGATCCTTCTTGGGTTCCGCCAAGCCCTGGTTTTACAATTCCTCCTTCTCCTGCTTCATTCAATATTGATGCCGGTCTGTTTTGGTTCAATGAGAAAGCATACGCGGGGATATCATCCACTCGCATAAATAGACCCCATTCAGGTTCAGGTGGAGTTCGTCATTATTATGTTCAAGGTGGTTACCGTTTTAAAATAGGACAACATTATATTTTTCCTCAAGTCCATATTGCGGCAAATTCTGCTTCCACATCATTCTGGAATATCAACTACTTTCAATTTAAGGAGGACATTTTTTCAGTTGGATTAGGATTCAGTTATGGTTCTGAAATACTCTTTGCCGCAACGGCTAGATATAAATTTCTCAAATTAGCCTACAATTATGATCTCGTAATGAATCCATTATCCTCATACACTAGCGGCTCACACCAATTGAGACTGTCCTTCATAATAGACAAAGCCGGAAAGAACAAAGAAAATTAAAATGAAGAAGATTTACCTCTTATTAGTCGTAGTGATTTCCATTTCAGGAAGCCTACAAGCGCAGCAAGATCCTCATTTTGTTTCTGAAGGCTTCTCTCCTTTTTGGACAAACCCTGCGTCTTTTGGTAGCTGGAATAAGTTTTCAGTAAATACTGTTGGAGGTCTTGAATATGTTGGGTTTGGTGATCCTCGTCAAAAATTAATGGTGAATGCAGAATTTGCACTTCCAATCGGAGAAAAATTTACGCCTAACTCAACCTTTCAAATCGGAACGGGAATTAACTTTATTGCCACCTCCTTTGGAGGGATAAAAACAAAGATATTTCAGGTTCCCTTAAATTATCAATTTAAAATTCAGAACACAACTTTGTCAATTGGAGTCTCACCTGGATTTAGACAATTAGATTTTACTTATGTTATTTGGGTGCCGCCTACAGACAATCCAGACCCTTTAATTCCCATTTGGAGACAATCAACCTTTCAATTGGATGCAGGCGTTTTTTGGTACGGTGAACAGTTTTATTTAGGTCTGTCATCAACCCAAATAACCACGCCTATTTATGACGAATTGTATTTTCAATCCGCTAGACATTACTATTTACAAGGAGGATACCGATTCAAAGTAGGGAAGCATTATATATTTCCTCAACTACAACTTGGCTTTGATGGTGCCACATTCGGCTTTTGGAACTTGAACTATTTTCAATTCAAAGAAGATATATTCTCAGTGGGCATAGGAGTGAGAGCGGGGTGGAATGTCTTATTTGCGGCTACAGCTAGGTACAAACAATTCAAAATAGCATACAACTATGACTTAATCAGTACTCCATTCGGTGGATTTTCAAAAGGCTCACACCAAGTTAGGTTATCCTTCATAATAGATAAAGCGGGAAAGAATAAAGGAAATTAAAAAGCCACCCACATTTTATCCTCTGCATCTGGGAAATCAAAAGCA
>JBLFXO010000343.1:0-3781 GCA_047609865.1 Arenicella sp. | reverse complement strand
AATATACTCTTGCAATTATGACGGAACTTTGAGCATCCATGATAAATCTTCATTACTAGAATTGGCTGTGTTGGATGTTGGTCAAAATCCTGATGGTTTAGCAACAATGAATGGCAAGGTGTATGTTTCCAATTCAGGAGGATTAAATGCTCCTACTTATGACAGCACAATGACAATCATAGATGCAAATGATGATTCTGTTATCTCAACTTTGACAACAAGAGTAAATTGCACTGATCTGATAGCGGGTATCAACAATGACTTATACCTTAACTCCAGAGGCGATTACGCGGGAGTTGCACCTGCCATGTTGAGAATTGATTCTGAAGTAGATACCATTCAATATGAGTTTCCGGTTGACATTACTTCTTGGGATTATGACGAAGGATGGCTTTATTATGTGGATGCTGATTTAAATGGAGTTTATCGTTATAGTACATTGACGAATACATTCGAGAGCATTCAACTAATTGATTGCTCTACTTTCAACACACCTTATACGATAGAAGTTACCTCTGATCGTATTTACTTGGTGGATGCCAATTCATATGTGAATTCATCAACTGTTAACGTTTATGATAAGACAGGTGGTTTTCAATTCGATTTTACAGCGGGTTTAAACGCAACAGATTTTGTGTTTAATGATTAGAATTATTCTCATATTACTTTCGGTTTTACCTATTATTGGATGGTCTCAATTTGCTCCTGCGGCTAATGTGAGCGGAACAACTGCGATTCATAAGGATTCTTCTGTCATTGTGAACTGGGCAAATAGGGTGCAGGATTTTCAAAGAGGACTTGAAGATATTTCTGTTGGTGGCACTTTGGTAAGTTTTGGTGACTCTACAGAGGCCATTGGATATGCTCAAGGAAACAGTACGGATGTCGTTTCTTTGGGAGATGCCGGAGAAATTATTCTTGGATTTCCTTTTCCAATAGAGAACGGGACAGGTCCGGATTTTGCGATTTTTGAGAATAGTTTTAGTCATGATTATCTTGAGTTGGCCCATGTTGAAGTGAGCACTGACGGAATCAATTACGTTCGAATGCCATCTGAATCTGCCATTCAAACATTAACTCAAACAGGAACTTTTGGAACAACTTTGGCTCAATGGACGCACAATCTTGCTGGGAAATATATACAAGGATTCGGCACTCCATTTGATTTAGAAGATATTATTGATTCGGTTGGGGTCAATCTGGATAGCATCAACTATGTGAAGCTTATTGATGTAGTAGGCTCTATCAATTCAACGTACGGATCGTATGATGCCTTGGGAACGATTATCAATGAACCCTATCCTTCAGCTTTTGAATCTGGTGGATTTGATTTGGATGGTGTAGCTGTCATTAATGAGAATAATATCTATGCTTCAATCCAAAAAGATTATCACGGGCTTGAAGTTTATCCAAATCCTGCTACAAATCAGATCTTTATCAAAGGATTTGTAGGGAGTTATGAATTGCTTGACATGAGCGGAAAGTCGACTCTGAGAGGCGTCTCATTGGCTGGTCATTCCATTGATGTTTCAAATTTAAGCCCAGGTCTTTACATTCTGAAGACATCTTTAGGCACGGCTAAGGTTCAAAAAAGATAAACGAGCTGTTGATTTTGTTAAAAAAATCCCTATTTTGAGTTAAAATAACTCTGAATGAAAAACCTACTTCTATCATTGAGTGTCCTCTGTTCAATTGGCGCATTCTCGCAAAATCATAGTCAAAAATCAATTAGATATATTTTCGAATCCATCCATGATCACATGGGGAATTTGGATGTAAACTCTAAAAAAGTGCAATTGTTCAGTGATGATCACCGGCTTTTGTATGAAGCTGATTTTTATGAAGGTGAAGAGCTGGATGAGCAATTTTTCTCATATAATGAAGCAGGTAATTTGACTAGAGATAGAAGGGTTTTCCATAAAGACCATGAATGCGGAGATTACAGAATGACTTATGATGCCAAAGAAAACTTGGTGTCTGAAGTCAATATGGACGAAAAGGGAAAAGAGATTGAAAAGAAATCAATGACCTATGATAAAAACGGAAATATGTTGACACATCAAGTTGAGTTCTACCATGAATCAACTTCTAAAATGATTGTAGAATCATCTTTTACTTTCACTTATGATGGGTCAAATAAGTTAATTTCTAAAATTGGCTTTGAAGGTGAAAAAGAAGACAGAATTTATACTTATAAATATGAAAGCTCTGCGGATTCTGAGTCTATCACGAAATACGAGGGAGCCAGTAAAAAGGTAGAGAAATGGATGACAAAGAATGATGCAAATGGTATGCTTTTGCAAGATGTTCATACGAAGTTTCAGGATGGAAAAGGGATTTCCAAAACTATTGATTTTACTTATGACCAGCACGGCCACATTCTTAAAGAAGAGTTAACTAAAACGGGAAGTTCAATTAAGAAATCAGTGAATTTTGAATATTCTTATGATGCTTTTGGGAATTGGACAGAGCGTAAAGAATTTAAGAAATCCGGAGCCAGAGAATCACAAGGAGCTCATTTGAAAAGAATCATTGAGTATTACGAAGAGTCTGACTACAAACATCCACCAATGGAAATGGATGAAAGTTATAATTACGAAAATAGAGAAGGGAAATCGGTCAAAGTATTTCAAGAATCCCATGTAAGAATCAATAATAATAACGGTGAGTTGGAATGGGTAGTGAGAAGAAACGGATCAACACTTTATCAGGTAGATGAGTATGAATATGAAGAAGGAAAACTAGTTAGAATTAATCATTTGAATAATGAGAAAAAAGCAAACTTGTATACCTTAGTGAGATATAACCAAGAAGGTTTAGCTTCAGAAGAGGTGTCATTCTCAAGCAATGGAGATGTAAATGAAAAGCTTGTATTGACTTATACCAAAGACGGGAAACTCAAGACCAAAGAAGATTGGGAAGGGGAAAAGAATATTCTTACCGAGACTTATACATATGATTCGAAATCTGGAAAAATAGTGAGTGCTGAAGTTGTTGAATTTGAAGACAAAATAGCCGTTACTTATGAGTATGATGAGAACGGTTCTTTGGTAAAGGTCATTGAAATACCTAATGGTAAAACGGCTGAACAAGAAATAACGGAATTTGGATATATAGAAAAAGTCCTAATCACTGAAAGAAGCTACGAAGGCAAAGCAAAAAAGCCTTACGAAGAATTGAGGTATACGTATGATGGGAAGGCAGAGATTTCCAAAAAAGCCGTTTACAGACAAGATAAAATCCGCAGTGAAATAGACTTCACTTATTTTGAGTAGATGATGGCCAGCTCACATCACTTCGCCAGCTCCTCGGTCCCAACATTCTTTATAATGCTTCTTTAAGAGATTCCTTATTTGTTGGTATTGGCTGTCATATCTTTCATTGACATAGGCCACTCGCTTAGGATCTTTACCTATAATGTGAATGGCCTTGTCTTTTTTCATTAATCCAACTCTCTGTGCCGTCACTTCACCTTCAATTTTCTCTGTGATAGTATCTATGTCTTCTTTCTTCAAAATGATTGGACGTCTGCCAGCTATGAATTTAGTGGTGATTGCTTCTTCAGAATAAATCGTTGTCTTGATAGCGAATAACAGGGCAAATCCAATTCCCCACATAACACATGAAACCCAAAGCGGAGCAACATTGCCACCAATAAATAATGGTGCCGTACCCAAGAACAAAACCAGGGCAATCGCAAAGTAAAATTTATAAGAGGGTTTTGAAGTTATTTTTTCCATTTTTAATCTATCGGATTCATAACTTTCCATTCACCGTTGGC
>JBLFXO010000342.1:0-3787 GCA_047609865.1 Arenicella sp. | reverse complement strand
CTTCTCGGGATGACACAGCATATGGCACAAGGAACTAGCCTTTTCTTAATGCTATTCCCTATTGGGATTTTGGCAGTAATGAATTATCATAAAGCAGGGGAAATCAACTGGGGGTACGGAATAATCATTGCTTCTGCCTTCGTGTTTGGAGGTTATTTTGGATCAAAACTAGCGCTAAAAATGTCGCCTTCGGTAGTGAAATTGATATTTGGAGCATTGATGTTGTATGTTTCCGTTAGAATGATTTACACTGGATACAAAGGGCATTTCGGTAATAAAGAAACGCCTGTGGGCATAGACGAATGAAAGAATTAATTAAAGAACTATCAGCAAGTATTTTGGATGAAGCCATTGCTATTAGAAGGCATATTCACCAGAACCCTGAATTGTCATTCAAAGAGTATGAGACCTCAAAGTTTGTGCAATCAAAATTGACTGAATACGGAATTGACTTTAAATCAGGCATTGTAGACACAGGAGTTGTGGCACTTATTGATGCCGGAGCTAGCAAGACCATTGCCCTCCGTGCGGACTTAGATGCATTACCAATTCAAGAATTGAATGAGGTAGAGTACAAATCACAAAATGACGGGGTGATGCATGCCTGTGGCCATGACGTTCACTCTGCTATGCTATTGGGTTGCGCGAAAGCCTTAGCCTCTATCAAAGACAAATTAGAAGTTAATGTGAAATTCATTTTTCAACCAGGAGAAGAGAAATTGCCTGGCGGGGCAAGCTTAATGATTAAGGAAGGGGTTTTAGAAAACCCTACCGTTGACGAGATATATGCATTACACGTATTCCCAGAATTGGAGGCCGGTAAGATTGGATTGAAGTCAGGAATGTATATGGCTTCTTGTGATGAAATCTACATGACAGTGAACGGAAAAGGTGGCCATGGAGCCATGCCTCATCTCAATATTGATCCCATTGCGATTACTGCTCAATTGATTACCTCTTTACAGCAGGTGGTCAGCAGAAACTGCCCTCCTAACCTACCCTGCGTCCTTTCGTTTGGTAGAATTGAAGGCCTAGGAGCTACTAATGTGATTCCTGATAAAGTAGAGTTACAAGGTACATTCAGAACCATGGATGAAGAATGGCGCTCAAAAGCGCATCAATTAATTGAGAAACAAAGTAAAGCGCTCGTTGAAGGAATGGGTGGAACCATAGACGTTGATATCAGAGTTGGATATCCATATTTAGAGAATCATCCTGAACTAACAGAAAAAGCCAGATCAAAAGCTATAGCTCATTTTGGAGAAGAAAATGTTGTTGACTTACCTATAAGATTAACAGGTGAAGACTTCGCCTACTTCTCTCAAAAGGTACCTGCTACCTTTATTAGAATTGGAGTAAGAAACGAATCAAAAGGAATTACGAAAGGCGTTCATCATGCTGAATTCAATATTGATGAATCAGCCATTCAAACTGGAATAGAAACCTTATTAACTCAAGTTTTATATTAAAATTATGAAAAAAGTATTTGTAATCATATGTGCTTTAGGCTTATTGAGCTTGGGTTCATGTAAAAAGAATTATAGTTGCACTTGTGACGGACCAGGAATTAAAGACCCCGAAGTTTCTAATTGGAAATTGAATGAAGAAGACGCAAAAGCAAACTGTTCAAGCTTGAATGCGGTTCATCAAGAAGATGGTGGAAGCTGTGTCCTAACTCCTGACTAGAAGGTTTACAGTAACAAACTCAATAAATCTCTCGTAAGATTTCTGTATACTTGTCACGTTTTATAAAACCAATTAAAAAAATTAAAATGAAAAAATTATTTGTATTCGGCATTATCGCTAGTGGTTTAGCATTAGCATCTTGCAAAAAAGATCATACCTGCACTTGTGACGCTGATGTTTTAGGATTCACTGTATCATACGACACAGTTCTTACTGATATGTCTAAGTCTGATGCAAAAGCAGCTTGTGAAGGCATGAGTTTTGATTTTGGTACTTTAGGTTCGCAAACTTGTGGATTATAGTATTCTAATTAAGCTTATTTATTACAACAAAGAGAGGGGGGCTTTAAAGCTTCCCCTCTTTTTTCACCTAAAAACCTTTGAAATAGAGAGTTAATTACTATCTTGACTCCGTTTTATAAAATAAAAAAACTTATTATGAAAAAATTATTAGTTGGTGCAATGGTTCTTGGAGCTTTCTCCATGACTTCTTGCAAAAAAGAAATTTCTTGTGATTGCGTGAGTTTAACAACATTAGAAACTACTGTAAAGACTGCGAAAGCAAAAGAAGGTGACGAAGCTGCTGCTTGTCAAGATGAAGCTGAAAAACTTCTTGGATTGCCACTCGAAGTTTGTGTTCCTCAATAGGTCATAAATTAATTAGAAAAGGGAAGCTCAACGCTTCCCTTTTTTTTTGCTTATTTTTGAAGTATGAAAAGCATCCTTTTAGCCATCCTGTTCTTTGCCATAGCTGTTCTGATTCCGGTATTCTTTGTAGACGTAATGAAGTTCATGGTCACTAAGATGGGCACTGGTTGGGTATTCGCATCCATCTACATTAGATTATTGACAATTATATTTTTTGCAATTGGTCTTTACCTCATCTTTCAAGCTATTCCTAAAACGAAAAAGCTCAAATTCATTTGGGTATTCTTAATAGCAGCTGGACCTGGATTCGGCATTTCTTTCATTGAACCAGTATACAATGTTGATTACGGATTATTCACAGATGATATGGCGATTGAGAACATTGAAGACTTAGAAGCAGCTTCTGATTATGAATTTAACGGAGAGTACAACCTGCTAATGTTCGGAACGACTAATTGTCCTCACTGTAAAGCCTCTGTTCGCAAGTTGGTTTTAAACACTGAAGCTGGTCAGACAATGAGAGTCAGTACTTTCTTTGGTGGAACAGAAGCTGATGCACTGAGTTATTTAAGTGACAATGGCGCTGAAGCTTTTGATCATCATATGATTAAACCAGATACGGCCTTTCTAAATTTTTCAGGATACACCTTTCCTTCAATCTTTCTTATTCAACCAGATGGATCAACTATGCATCACTGGACAGGCGACATGCTTAACTTCTCTGCTCTTGATTTAATAGCAGACCTTCCTGAGTAAATGAAAGCATTCGATATCCCACAACAATTCTCATCTTCATTGATTGATGAGATCAACGATATCAGAAATTCAACTGACCGTCTCAAAAAAAACTTCTCACCTTCTCTACTCCAATTTAAAAACATTGAAATCCTTATTGCCCGCCACTTTGGCTTTTGCTACGGTGTAAAGAATGCCGTAGAGATGGCATTTAAGATCATTGCAGAGCACCCAAATCAGAAAATCTATCTCCTGAGTGAGATCATCCATAATCCGTCAGTAAACAAAAGTTTATTAGAATTAGGTGTTGAATTCATTCAAGATGAAAAGGGAAATCAAATCATTGGCTGGGACACCATCCAGCAAAATGACGTGGTTATCACACCTGCTTTTGGTACAACGAATGAAATTCAATGCTTACTAGAAGACAAAGGAGTTGATTTGCAACAATTTGACACCACCTGCCCTTTCGTTGAAAAAGTATGGAAGCGTGGAAATGAATTGGCATCACAAGAAGCCACACTCATCATCCACGGAAAAAGAAATCACGAAGAAACCAGAGCTACCTTCTCACAAACTGCTGGGAAACGAATCATTATAGAAACCATTACTGAAGCGCGAGAGCTATCCAACGATATCCGAAATAATCAATTCTCGGATAAATGGAATAATAGAATCTCAGAGGGATTCAACTTCAATGAAGATTTTCAAAAGATTGG
>JBLFXO010000341.1:0-3811 GCA_047609865.1 Arenicella sp. | reverse complement strand
TCATGAAACAAATGGGGATGGATAAATCCTTAGCACCGAGTACTCCTTTTTGGGGAGCACTTGAAAGGCTAACGGCAACAGCAGTACATATTGGATTTAGTCTACTATTAGTATTCAGTCCTTACGTGCTTATTGTGACAATTCCTTTGCACAGTTTCATCAACTTTTTGGTGGTAAAAATGAATAAAACTTCAATTGGTAAATCACAAATCAGTTTTTGTATAATTGGAGGCCTCATTTTGTTTGTGGGTATCCTACTGGCGTTTCAAAATGCGGCCATGTAAAAAGTTAAGGTCTAATTGCTTACCGATATTAAGTCGAGAAGTTTTTTACTCTAAATAAGGCAATTCTTGAATTGTCATGCATGTTTAGCCGACTAAATACTGCATAAAAACTCACTACCATTCATCTTACAATAGGGTTTCTATAGCTTCAAAGCAATCTGAGAACTTAAAGAGAATGCCATTTAAAAATGGCTATATTTACTCAAAGGTTACTCTTTCATATTTTTGCATTGTAGCTATACACCAACTCCTTAGAAAATCAATCCATGAAAAAACTAATCTTAATCTTAGCAGTAGTTGCAGCTTCATTTGCTTGCGAATCAGAAAATAGAATTTACTCAGAGCATCAAGAACTATCCCCAGAATTAGAGTGGTTAAAGAAAGACAAGAGAGAATTTAAAGTCGCAATTGATGATAACAGTTTCAATTACAATTTGAGTTTATCTTTTAGATACGGAACAGGGTATTCGTATGAAACCGCCATGGTAAAAGTGACAGAGACTAGCCCTAGTGGTATAGAAACTGTTAATGAGTATGAACTAAAGGTAGTAGATGAAAACGGAGATTATATTGGTGACGCAGCCCTCGATATTTGGGATAGTGAGCATTTGATTGAAGAGAATAAAACGTATGAAGAAACAGGGACTTATACTTACACGATTGAACAGAACACTCCGGTTGACCCATTAGTTTACGCCATGGAAATTGGGGTTATTTTGGATAAAATCCCATAATTTGATTTGGGTGAAATCACTCAAATGATGCGTCATTTAAAAAACTGTATCATGAAAAACATCCCACTCATTCTACTCTTAATTTTATTGTTTCAGTTTAATCCCTTTTTTGATGAAAAGCCCTCGGTCTCTCTTGTTTTATTGAATTAATTATTGATTCGGAAACCCAAGTTTCCTAGGTAGATCATACAGGGCTCAGGCAATCAATCTAAAGTGATGTCCTGTAAAGTCATAAAACATTAACACCTTAATCTCCTGACTATTAGAACGAGGGTCACCCCCTCAAAAGTTATTAATTAAGGTCTTGGTAAAGAAATCTTGACTATATTACGAATCTCAAAAAAACCCAAACAACATGAAAGCTTTAAAATTATCGAGCCTTTTAGCACTATTTATCCTGGTATCAAGTTTCAGCATTCCCAACCCAAGTGTCAATCACAGTAATTTGAGTGATGACGAGTTTCAAGTAATATTTCGAGTTCAAATAGGAGCGTATGAAAATCACGTCCCTTATGACAAAGTTGAAGTAATGAGAGAATTGGGCAAAATTAAAACTATTAAACAGGATGGCAAAACCTTTTATTATTCAAAGCCTTACCAAACTGAACAAGCTGCAACGGAAAGCTTAGACCTGTACTACAAAGTAGGATTTGAAGATGCACACGAAGTTGTTGAATTGGAAGATTCTTTTGTCACTTTGGCTGATTATCATAAACTCTTGAATGCTGACCCCTCTGATCCTGAAACGAAGGGAGTCATTAGGATTTACAAAAAATAGGCGCTTATAAGGAATTTCCACTACTGCATTAGCTCAGAAAGACCATTCGTATTATAATGAAATCTATTATGAACAAGTTACTCCAAATATTGACCGTATTAGCCATTCTAATGACTTTAGCAAGTAACGCCTCTGCTCAAACGGTATACAAAGTTGATTATGAATCTCAGGCAGACATTAAAGTGTACAAAGTAGATTACGAATCGCAATGTGACCTTAAGGTTTACATGGTAGATTATGAATCACAAGCTGATGAAGATGGACTTTGGTACTACGTTGACTACGAGTCACAGGCGGATAAAACAATATACTTCGTTGACTACGAATCACAAGCAGATCTAAAAATCTTCTATGTTCAATATGAGTCTCAAGCAGGCTGGCAAAACTCTTCAAAGAAATCTTTGTTGGATTAATTATAGAAATCCTTGATTTCTCAAAAGCATATAAGAATTGGGATTGTCACTAATCAACTCAATTTAAATTTAAATCTGTTCATTAGGAAAAGAGGCCTATCGGTTATATAGATTCCACAATGGCATTCATAATATTCCTGAAAAGAGGATTGGACTAATAAATCTCTCAATAAAATAATTCGCCGGCACTTGAGAAATCCAATATTTAATCAAAAAACTTAACGTCAAGTTTGAGCTCCATATGTCTTACTAAAATCTCACCCATTGACATCCCTTCAACGAAGCCATTATCATTATGATATTCCTTTAACTCTTTTGCCAATTTATTTCTGTTTTCAAGAGTGGATAAGGTATCTTTTCTAATTTTTCGAAATAAACTTCTAGTTCTTTTTTTTCTAGTAAAAAAGCGTTTTCGCATTGCCACTCTTTCCTCCCTCATATACTGTTTTGCAACATCTGCAGATAGTAATTCTTGAGCTATCTCAACTAATGCTCGGTTATCAACATAGAACTGCGGCAAATAAATATTTTTTCTGCCTTCATAATTCTGCTGATCAAAGTCAATAGGGCGAAACCGGTATTGAATGTTATCAAAATCTTGAATGATTTCAACAACAAAGTTATATGCTCTCATATCTCCGAGCAGGCGAGTAAAACAACGCTCATTAAATTTCACAAATTCTTTTGCAAAGCGCAATCGGTTACTAATCTTCTTGTTTTCATTTTTGAGGATAAACTCATCACAAGGCACGCCTACTATGTGCTCTTCAACCAAGGTTTCATTATCAACCAAAAACAAGATTTTATCAGGTGAAAAAATCTCTTCTAATTCAAGCCCATAAATTCGAGAGGCATCTGCTAGTTTGATATAAAAATAATCGTGGTTATCATTCACCTCGTTTACTACTTTGATTCTGAATGGTTTTGAATTTCCGAATGAGCAAAACTCAATACTTCCTATCCGTAAATAAGGTATTTTATCACCGTCAGCAACTAACAGCTCATACACTCTTATCAATTGTTCTTGCAAAAAATCAAGTTCATTGTGTCCATATATGGCACCATACCAAAGTGTAGGGTTGTCGTGAGTATCACTCATTGGGATGAGCTCTTGATAATGGGTTAGGTCATCATAGGTAATAGGTAAATTCTCTAACCTTGAATACTGTTTCAAATGATCACGAAGCGGTGCCTTAATTTTATAAAAAGGTTTCTTATAATCAATTTCATTATAATCCATAAGGAAGTCTTAACTCAAATTCAAATCTTATAGTGGTGAAGGTAGTGAATCGCATGAAAATTTTGCTGGGTCAGAAAATTTCTATTCTCAAATCACGAATTGACGCTACAGACTGTTCATCTCAAGCAAAAAATTCTCAATCAATTCTTTAGGATGAGTGGTCTTTACCACTGAAAAATCAAACCAACTTTGTAAGTCTTCATTGTACCCTACTCCATTTAGATAAGAATCTAAAGCCGTATTTAATCCCCTGGTGTATTTGGGATGATCAGCTCCTTGAGGATCTTCATGGTACAAATCATTTTGGGCAAACCCACCAAAAGTTGGACCTGTTATTTTAATTCCGAACTCTTCAGGGTTTT
>JBLFXO010000340.1:0-3842 GCA_047609865.1 Arenicella sp. | reverse complement strand
GAGTTTATCTTCGAAATTGTCAATGTGTTTTTTGAGCAGTATGTTCAGGCCTTTGTTTCCCCTCATGTATTCTGTAATGGACTTCATAGTTTCCAAATTGTTTAACTCTCCATTTGAAATCTTTATATCGCTATCGGCGTAGATCTTTTCCTCAATAATTGAGAAATAAGAATTGAACCCCAAGATGAATTCTATCTTCCCCGAGGCCAATCCACTTAAGTGCTTGTCGGTTATGCTCTTTTGATTAAAATTATCCCATTCAGTAAATAATTTTTTGACATCAACTTTTTTAAACTTCAAGTTTCCATCTACCACATTTCCTTCTTCTAACATATTGTTCAGAGCAAGATCTCCAGAAATTCTACCTCCCAACATTTCACATTTCATGTTCTTTAAGCTAACTTTTCTGCTAGACATCAACACCTTAGTATTAGCATTTGTAAAGTGATGATTCTGCCAATGCAATTCTTTCACATCAAGATTAACATTCAAGTTTAAATTATCAGGCAAAACGAACATCTGCAAGGGGCCACTTTTATTCTTATTTGCCTCACCTAAAAATTCATCTAAATTTATTTTATTTGCTTCAACTGTTGCAATTAGGCCAAGTGATCCACTACCCTCAACGAATGGTACAAAGTTCTTCATGGCCCCATTTAATAAGATGTCGGATTGTTCTGTTTTAATAGAAATATTCTTAGCGGCGGCATCCTTATCCTGCAACACAATTTGGCCACTAATGTCTTGATAAATTAGCTTGTCAAATGCTGACTTGTAGCTAACGTTCTCTAAAATGAAGTCTCCTTTCGAATGCAAAACCTGGAACTTCTCTACTCTATATTCAGGGTCAAAGAATTGAATGTCACCTTCAAAATTGAAGACTAATGAACCACCTAATTTTTCTATATTTTTAAAATTGAAAAATTGGTGGAACTTCGCCAAGTTAAGACTTCCAGTCATTTTTGTGGATAGTAAAGGTTGATGGAAATCTGTCACGACAGCAGAGCCTTCAAAGAAACTGTTGAGCAATTTCATTTTGACATCATCCAACTTCAACTCTTCTTTGCGATCTTTAAACTTATTTTGATAATGACCTACAAACTGAATGTCGTGAATTTGTAAATCATTCTCCGGCTCTTTAATTGAAGCAGCCGAAATATTAAAATCGGCTTCAATTGATGGCATCTCAATTCCTTTTGATTGCCCTACAATTGTTGCCTCAAAATTAATGACACCTTCTCCTTCATACGTTTTCACTCCCTCTAAAGATTCATCCACCAGGCTATTTGCTAAGTCCTGAATTTCCATGTCATCACCATGAATCTTTAAATCTAGATAAGATGAATCAATACGACCAGTAATTTGAAAAGGCATTTTTTCAATTATCAAATCTCCTTTATTGAAGAGGTAAGATTTTTGAGAAGTGATAATCCCCATACTCAAATCTAGCTGAGCATCTTTGTCTTTAATCAAAGTGAAGGCATTACTCTTGAGCTTGTTAATATGTAAATCTAAGCTGGCCTCTAATTCGTAATTGTCTTCTGCAAAATCACCAGCGAACAATCCGGAGTTAACGGTGAAATCATAGTGCTGGTTTGCTCCCAAATTATTATACTGATAGTTGAAGTTCTCTAATTCTAATAATTCAACTTTAAAAGCAAATTTTTCACCAGACTCAACAGATTCAGACTTTTCAATGATGTTATAGTTTTCCTGGCCATCAGGAGCAGTGTTCATGTGAAGGCATCCATCATGCGCACTAATTCTTTTCACTTCATAATCGCCTGAATAAATGTCCCAAATATTAAAATTAAAGAACATGCTCTTGGCATAAAAAAGAGTGTCATTACTTTCTATTTCGGGATAAGCATCTGGAATAAATACTTCGTCAAATTGAATAGAGGCGTATGGGAAATCATGAAAAACCGACAGCTGAATATCTTCGACCTCAACATTGGTTTTAAGATGTTCGTTCAATTCATCAATCGCATATTGTTTGATATCGTCTTCGTAAACATTGAGAATCACAACGACAGTGGTCAATAAGAAGAGACCAATGAAGAATATCCAGAAGAGGATTTTCCTGCAAATTTTGAGTGCCTTGCGCATAACCAATAAAGTTATGGCTATATATCGCTAGATCTCTGAAGTGTTACAAAGGTTATCCACCTGACAACGTTGGAAACAAGGCACAAAAAAAGCCTTCTTTGAACAAACAAAGAAGGCTTTTACTAGATCAAATAATTTATTGACCAATCTTTTCTTGAGCTTCATCAATCAAAGCTGGCACATTATCTTCAATGATATCTTTTAAAGTATCAATTCCTTGAAGTAACTCTGAATTAGGGTCAGAAATTTGTTGATTCACTTCGTTCTGGACCTGATCTACTGCATTATTCAATAAATCATTAAGTCCTCCTCCTGATTCCTCAGTAGACTCAGTTGAAGTTTCTTCAGTTGTCTCAGTTGCTTCGTCACCTCCACAAGAAGTCATTGCGAAAGCCATTGCAACTACTCCTAACGTTAAAAAATACTTTTTCATTTTATTTGGTTTTAATTTTTAGTAAAAATAAGAAATATTTATTTCAATTAATGTTATTGGTCAGGACGACCCAGACCTTCATCAATAATTTCATCTAATTTCTCTCCAGTTTTATCGCCACTTCATCCATTAGTTTGCTGTCTTCTCCCACTTGATCAACGGCATTGTCCCATAAATTTTCAAGAGAATTTGACTCGTCATCCAAAACTGCGGTTTCTTCAGGACTCAGTTCACCTTCATTTGAATCACTCTCTTGATCTCCAGAACAAGAACAAATCAAGCCCGCAATTACCAACAGAGAAAACATATATTTTTTCTTTTGCTATCAATAAATTACAAAAATCTCTACTCTTGCCCAAAATATTAGAATAAACTTCTTATTTTTGATTGATTACATACAAACATATTTCTAACCATAAATAACTTATATAATGGCATTTGAATTACCTAATTTACCTTATGCACATGATGCATTAGAACCACATATTGATAAACAAACTATGGAGATTCACCATGGTAAACATCATAACGGATACACCACAAAATTAAATGCTGCTCTTGAAGGATCAGATTTAGCTGGAAAATCAATTGAAGATGTTTTAGCAAATTGCACTGACAATGCGGCCTTGAGAAACAATGGCGGTGGATATTTCAATCATTGTCTTTTCTGGGAAGTTATGTCACCAAATGGCGGTGGACAACCTTCAGGAGAATTGGCAGAAGCTATCAATGCTGCTTGTGGATCATTTGATGAATTCAAATCTGCATTTTCAACAGCAGCTGGAACAAGATTCGGTTCAGGTTGGGCATGGCTTTGTGTTCACGCTGGCGGAAAAGTAGAAGTTTGTTCTACTCCAAATCAAGACAATCCTTTAATGAATGGGATCGGCTGTGGTGGAACTCCAATCTTAGGATTAGATGTTTGGGAACACGCTTATTACTTAAAGTATCAGAACAGAAGACCTGACTATGTTAATGCATTTTTCAATGTAATAAACTGGGAAGAAGTATCAAGAAGGTACGCGGCAGATAAATAATCATTATATTACTACTCCCTAACATCCAAATTGTTAGGGAGTATTTACTCTTTATAACATGAAAAACATTCTATTTGTAGGCGTACTTTTTATCGCTTTAAGTTCTTGTAAAAAAGAAGAAGAACCAGTAATACTTGGTGATTGCGGATTTGTCGTTTCATATGCAACTGACATCCGTCCAATTATTGAAAGCTCATGTAAAACTCAGGCAGGATCTGGAACAGGTTGTCATGATGCCTGGATTGATGATTACAGTCAAATTA
>JBLFXO010000339.1:0-3846 GCA_047609865.1 Arenicella sp. | reverse complement strand
AGTCCAAAAAAATGTGAGAGATAAGGCTGAGGGAATACCAGTGACTGATGTGTATTATGGCATAAGTTGGTTTACAACCATAACCTCTATTACACTTTTAGTAATAGGATTGAGACATGCAGACCTTGAGCTCAGTGAAAAAGGATTCTATGCTATGGCATTTACATTAGCCCTCTTCTCATCAATCACTGTGCAGAAAAACACTCGAGACCTGAAGGCAATGAATGAGGATGAATAAGTCAATTTGAACAATTATTAACACAAAACAAAACTTTTTATTATGAAAAATTCAATATTAAAAATATCACTTTTAGCCGTCTTCTTTCTAACTGGATTAACAGGGAATGCGCAAAAAGAAAAAATCACTTACGATAAAGAAACCTCTGAAATTTTGGTGAACGGAGTGGCTCATTCCAAAATGGTCAAAACTAGAGCTGGTATAGTAAGTCTCAATTATGACTTTAGTATCCAAAACCTTGATGATGAAGAACTGATATTTATGAAGTTTAAAACTGAAAAAAGGTACAATAGACAGACAGGGCAGAATGAAACAAAAGTTTATTACGACATCACCTTTATAGGCACTGGTCAACAAGTTAGAAGAAATGGTTCGCTCGGAGAAAGAGGAGCAATGAAAATTGTCGTAAAAAACAAGCTCATTAAGGATAATAACATTGACCCCTCTGCAGAAAAGAGATACATAAATATTAACCGTTAACAGAATAATATTCCAGAACATTTGTTGGCAGGCCATTTAACCAAGACAGCTGACAAACAAGATTTTGTTAGATAAAAGGCTCTTCATTTAGGTGGAGGGCTTTTTATTGATTTCAATGTATTGAAACATAAAGCAAATGCGCACGCAAATACGATTCGATAATAATTCAACTTATCATGTTGGCTAAAAATCAGAAGTCTTTTTCGTAAAAACAAAGCCTATACCCTAGCCTTCTTGATCTTTCTCCACTTTCTCCAAAGTTTCCATGTCGTTTTTAGCAATCCTTCAGAAGCAGCAATGGTCAGTATTCCATCAAATGTTGTGATACCTTGAGAGAACATATCCATACCTGAGAAGTATAGGTTTTTGATCCCTGTATGTGGTTGGATATTCATTAGACCACTCTTTTTCATGTTAAGGCCATCAATATTTCCCTTGATGTGAGAAGTGTTGGCTTCAACAGTTAGAGGGGATGTCAGATAAGTAAAGGCAACCATTTCCTTTACGCCTGGATATTCCTTCTCAAAAGAATCAATGAGAATTTCAGTGATGCGTGCAACTACCTTATCATATTCTTCTTGGTTCTTTTCAATTGGATATAAGTACTCAAAACACTCATAAGGACAAAAGCAAATCACATCAACTGCAGTATAGCCATTAGCATTAAGAACAGTCTTATCAATTACAGACAGAAAGCTATACGTAATGTCCTGAGGCAACCAATCCTTTTCAGTTGGATTACCAATCAAAGTAGACGATTCACCAATTTGAGTTTTTAGAGTGGCCTTGGTAAATCCAAGTTTTGAAATATCACCTTTTAAGCCAACACGAAGAACTAAGCCCGAGCGATAATTTTTCATTTTTTGAGACTCGGCCATGATTGATGTAATCCTCTTGTTCCAATCGCCTCGGTCTATCAAGCCTCCAATAGTTTCAGGTATTCCCGCCGAGCTAATTACGTTTTTTGACTCTATGACTTCACCGCCTATTAACTCAACTCCAACCGCCTTATTGTTTTCAATAATTATTTTTTCAACAGTAGTATTCACTCTTATGTCAACTCCATTCTTCTTTATAGTTTCAACAAAGGCATCTCTAATTTTAGTAGCACCGCCGTTCGGAATGTAAACGCCTTTCTCCAACATTTTAGTTCCGACAACATAATAAATAAAAGGAACATCTTTAACTGCCATTCCTTCCAAATGCCAATAAGAATAGATGATGGCCCTTACTTCCGGGCTTTTTATTTTGTATCGATTTTCAACAACCTCAGTTAAGGTAATTTCATTTAGTTTTCTTAATCGAATAGACATTACGGGAAAGAAAACACCCAAAATAATTGGATGAAAAATTCTTGCTAAAAAAATCGGCATCCATTTCGGAATAGCAAGTAAGGGAGCAAAGCGGCTAATGGCATTCATGTTTCTATAGTACCTTTTTATCGCTCTCTTCTCCTCGGGGTAGTCAGCAATCATTGCTGCTCTCATTTTTTTTGAATCCGCTTTAATCGTGTAATCAAAGAAGTCAGTAGGAGGGGGGTTTACATCCCCTGGTTTACCAGCCCAATTATAAAATTTGATCTTCTGATAATCAACATCCATTGGAGAGAATTTACATTTATCATCAGTAAAAATCTGTAATAATTTATTGTAAATACTATCTGGGCCATAAGCAACGGTGAACTGCATGCCCATAGTCCAGTTTCCCCTGACTATACCTTCACCTTTTTTTTGTCCTTCTTTTAATTCTTCCCAAACAATGTTTCTCATGCAACCACCGGTCTCTTCGTTTTTCTCAATTAGGAGAACTTTTTTGTCCATAAGGCTCAATCCAGAGGCACATGTTAATCCACTAACACCTGATCCTATTACAATATAATCGTATTTCATATTTACTTTTGGGCTTTAGGCCGAATGTATAAATTATAATCGTGACTCAAGTATTGCTCTATTGAATTTTATTATCTTTCCAATTCTTCGAATTTAATTCGAGAAAGCCCTACGATCTTCAGACATGAACGTTAAGAACACAGAAGTTATATATACCGGTGAAGATTCTATTATCTATAAGGGTAAACATCCTGAATTTAAGGACGTTGCCATAAAGATGATTCGAACGGACAATCCAACAGAAGGGCAAATAGAACGGATTCTGAATGAATTCGAAATTGGTTCCAGTCTTAAATTAACAGGAGTCAGAAAAGTCTTTGAACTCACTAAAATAAACAATAGACAAGCCGTAATTTTGGAGTTGATTGATGGAACGTCACTCAAGCGAAACTTATCGAGTTTTTCTTCAGATATAAAAGCATTTCTTGACACAGCAATCAAAATCTGCACAGGGCTTTCAAATTTGCACGAAAAAAATATCATCCATAAAGATTTAAATAGCAATAACATCCTGCTAACTCCCGATAATCAAATTAAAATAATCGATTTTGGAATTTCCTCAAAATTTGATTCTAAAAACAACAAAACTGGAAACCCGATCAACTTAGAAGGTACTTTGGAGTACATTTCACCAGAACAAACAGGACGCACAAATAGAAAAGTTTATCAAAATTCTGATTTATATTCTCTAGGAGTCGTCCTTTATGAAATGATCACAGGTCAATTGCCATTTAAATCTGACGATCCCTTTGAGTTAGTTCACTTTCACATAGCACAAATCCCTGTTACTCCTAGTGAAATAAATTCTCAAATACCTCAGGTCATTTCTGCAGTAATTATGAAACTGCTTTCAAAGAATGCGCAAGACCGATATCAATCTGCGCTTGGACTTCAGAAAGATTTTGAACTGATAGGAAAATCTTATCCATCACTAGAGGATTTAGCTGACTTTGAATTGGCTCAGTTGGACTACTCATCAGAATTAAGTATTTCTGAAAAACTCTATGGGAGAGATTCGGAACTCAAACAACTCTCTGAATGCTTCGATAGGGTTGCTGAAGGATCAGTAGAGCTTATTCATCTTGATGGAAAAGCCGGTGTAGGAAAATCGTCTCTTGTTCACGAACTCCAACAGATTTTCTCCGAAAGCAAAGCAATATATCTAGAAGGAAAGTTCGACCAATTTGACAAAAACATCCCCTACTCTGCTTTGATCGCTGCTTTTGAAGGATTCATTGA
>JBLFXO010000338.1:0-3862 GCA_047609865.1 Arenicella sp. | reverse complement strand
ACTCGCCTATGCTTGTCAAAAAGGGTGGGAGGTATTCATCACAGCACAATACTTAATTATTCCTTTTTGCTGATATCAACAGGATATTAGAAAGAAAGGATAAAATAAATCTGTCCCCTTTGTTTTTTTTTAGCGCAAAGGGCCATAGATTTTACGGGCATCATGAAGCGCTATGTTATTTATATGAAAGGCGGTGTCGAATATTGCACACCATGTTTTTGCGATGAAATAAATCTGTCCCCTTTGTTCGAATTTCCCTTTGAATAGTGCGCTTGCTATAATGACGCACTAACATGTAGGCATTCATCTCATTTAGGAACGCTGATTTGTACATTTTGCGGATAAGTAGTGAACTGAACGAAGAAACTAGGAATCTATCCTACTATTTTTTATGTTATATATACAGAAAAATATATTTAGTTAATAAACAATGAGTTACAAAGAAAAATGGAATTTGATACTTCATCAAAATTTAAATTAGAAGGATACCTGCTAATAATGTTATCTGGGGCGCAGTCCTTGATAACGTACTGTTAGGCAAAAGGAACCAAGAATGATCACAGAGAAACTCTATACTGACATTGCAAAAGAATACGGCCGCGTAGCTAGCTGGGCAGTTTGGGAAAAAGCAGGAGATAAGCCAAAATCTAATATTTCGAATATGGATATATTCAACATAGAAAAAAACAATTCACTTCTGAATATTCTTAGAACCGATGTAGTTATGGTAGCGCTTAACTTTGCACGTGACGTAGAGATTAGTGAACCATTTTTAAATTTTCATGATGCCAATCCACATGGACAAGATTTCAAAATTAGATATGCTTTTGAAGGTACTGAATTCTATGGGGCTTATATGACAGATATCATTAAAGATTTCCCTATGTTGTCGTCTAAGGATGTATTAATTCATTTAAGTAAACACCCTGATATGATTTCCAGTCAAGTTGAGGTATTTAAAAAGGAATTAAACTTTATTGACGCTAACAAACCTACAGTTCTAGCTTTTGGTAAAGATACATACAATATTCTTAAAAAATACCTGGACGGTTCAGACTATTCAAAGTTAATTGGTTTAACTTATTATAGTCATCAAATAAGTAAGGAGAACTATCAAATTGATACACACCAAAAGCTTGGGATTAAAATATAGTGCCTAACAAGGCGCTGCTGTCGGACAATTTTTCCGCTGCGCTCCAAAATTGCCGCAGAGCGCGGCGTTATATGCTCAAGAGGATTCATCTGTGATATCAAGTATCGGTCAATGTGGTTGCGGGCAAACGAAGGTAAAAATCAGTCTTCCCGAACCTATGGAGAAATATAGTCCTAGGGCATGTGACTGTGATTTTTGTATTTCTAGAAATATTGCCTACCTTTCACATCCAGACGCTGAGCTAGAAATTGAAAGCCCAGAACCATTTGAGGTACAGCGACAAGGATCTAATCAAGCTGGTTTTATAACATGCAATGGTTGTAAAACCGTAATTGCGGTTTCTTTACAGTTAGAAAATAGCCTTATAGGCGCTCTAAACTCTACATTATTATCAAACTTTCTGTTGCTTCAAGAGCCAACTAGAGTTTCTCCCAAAGTATTGGGAGCAAAAGAAAAACTTGAACGCTGGCAAACAGTCTGGCTTAATATTAAAGTCAATGGAAACAATCGCATATAACAAGAACTTCAAACGGAAAAAATACAGTTGGCTGTTTCACTCCGTTCACATTATAGCCAACTGTATTTTTCCGCTTAAGTAGGCGTTATGGTTTAAAAAATATCAGGACAAACTGATGAGCACTGAAATAAATAAAAAAGTAGTTCGGGACTGGATTGAAGAAGGATGGAATAAAGGCAATATCGATATGGCGGAGGAGTTTTATTCTCCTGAATATCGTGCGGCGCCAATGGCAGAAAACGAAGCCCCACTTGTTGGCATCAAAGCAATTAAGCAACTTGTACTAGATGTTCGTCGAGCATTTCCAGATATTCATTTTAAAATAAACAGCCTGGTTGCAGAAGGTGACATGGTTGTTGGCGCATTTGACATTGAAGGCACCCATCAAGGTGAGTTCTTCAACACGCCGGCTACCGGAAAGAAGGTAAATTTCACCGCAATTGATATTTGGCGATTTGACTCGGGAAAAATAGTTGAACGGCCCGTGGCTGTAGCTGACTTTCTTGGCTTGTTACAGCAAATCGGCGCTGTTCATCGATTTAGTTAGTTATCAGGTGCAGGCAAACCCTAACAAGGGTTTTAAATTGATTCCTCGCGTGAACGCTCCTCTCAATTTAAACCAGCGTTAGAATGCTATGAATAGTTCAGAGTCAATTCCAGAAAATCTAGAATCGGAGTTCTCCCGAACCAATGAAATGATCATGGGTTTCATTGAGTGGATGCATTTTTGCATTCTGGACACTGCACGTGACGTTAATTTTCACGAAAATCATCTCCTCTCATTTTTAAATCAAGATATCCTTGAAACCCTGATGGGCGTGCTAGTCCATGTAAAAGAGGGAATTCATACTCCCGCAATACGAGAAAGCAGGTATCTTTTGGAGCTTTCTATAAAGCTCGCCTATATTCAGCAAAAGAACTATTCGATGCCTATTGATGAAAAGCTAGAGACTTTCAACAAGTTTATACGATCAACTAATATCACTCCAATGAAGGAAATTGACCTCAAGTATTTGGAGCGAAAGTCAGCAGAAGATTTCCTATCTGGTGTTGGTCGCCTATACGGTGAATCGTCTCGTTTTGTCCATGTAACCCCAGAGTCGATTAAATATAGGAGAGAGCGTGTTGGTAGCGACCGCATACTTGGCAAAGAATCTAATGAAGACTTGAAATCTCTGAATGACCTATTACAAAAGATGTACGCCGCATCAATAGTCTTTATTTCCCATTCGGTCCCTCAGTATGTTGTTGGTGATTGGCATGTCGATTCAAATGGCGAACTGAAAAATTGGTACTACATGAAGTCTAGATATGTGTCTGAGATTGATTCCACACTAGACTACAAGCACGAAAGGAAGGAAACTCTCGAAAGAATTAAGGCTGAGCGAGCGGCGGGTGTCGCATTCTAACAAGGCGCTGCTGTCGGATAAATTTTCCGCTGCGCCTCAAATTTGCCGCAGAGCGAGGCGTTATGCACAAAGAGGCTTCAAATGAGTAATGCATTATTTTCAGGTGATAAGGATTGGAAAGCTAATGCTTGCTTGAATTGGTCTCATGATTCAATGGGTCTATATATTGAAGGCTATCGAGAAGCTGCAGATAAACTCGTTCACGATGTTGTTGAGTCTGGTACAAACCAAGACATTCTTGTTTTTCCAATATCCTTTCTTTATAGGCAGTATATTGAGTTACAACTTAAGCACATTATTAGAGAATCCCGAATCTTTCTAGGAGAAGGCGCGGGTTTTCCTGAACATCATAAAATTAATGATTTGTGGAATACCGCTAATTCCTTAATGGCAAAAATAATCAAAGACCATGATCAAACTATAAAGAATTACATCACCACTGATGATGTTAAAGCGATAAAAACAATTATCACTGAATTCGTTAAAGTTGATCCAGACTCGTTTGCTTTCAGGTATCCAAAAGACAAGAAGGGCAATAAAAATCTAGATGACATTGAATACATAAACCTCAGAAAGCTACACGATCAAATGGAAGTGCTTAAGGAAAAGCTCGACAAGTATTATCTGTGTGTCAGTCTGCTTAGAGACTTTCAAGACGAAATGAGGTCAGAGTATGGGCCATAAAATGAATTAAAGGGGACGGTACCCTTTAATCGATCTGTCCCCTTTGTTTTCTATACTTGATCGAAGCCTTGCTACCGATTCGCTCAGCCATTGTCCTTG
>JBLFXO010000337.1:0-3887 GCA_047609865.1 Arenicella sp. | reverse complement strand
CTCATCACCTATAACTCATCACCCATCACTCATAACTCATAACTCATAACTCATAACTTTTTAACTTCCTTCCCTTTAACGGTGTTTCCCCAATTACTATTACTTGCATAGATTTTGAATTTTCCTTTGAGGATTTTATTGTAAAAAAAAGACTGACCACCATAACTTGATTTTTTGCTCATTATTATGCCATAGCCACTACATTCATTTTTAGATATTTCATTTGCTGGTCCGTTATAGCCATGGGAGCGATCAAATACAATTGTCTTGCATTTATTCTTGATAACCAAATTACAGTAAGGATAATTGCCATGAAACACGATATCACCTGCTCTTTTCTTTCTATGAAGATTTCCTGTCCAGTAAGGATTTGTTGAGGTATTCCTAGAAACAACGTTACCATTGGCTCCAATTTGAAATAGGATAGAGTGTCTTAAATGATTAAATGAGGAGTAATTCAACAGATTAGAGCTAGCTGCATTTTGAAAAACCACTCCATATCCTACTCCTCCTCCACCATGCGAGAAGGCGTCATTCGCTTCAAAGTCTGTAACGGAACAATGTGCTGAGAAATCAATTTGGATGTGAGCGTAATTACACATCTGGCTTTCTACATTCTTCACCCAACAGTTGTTCGCATAAATGAAGGCAATATTTGAGAATCTTTCATGCGGACCTTCAGCTGGCGTCTCATTAATAATTGAAATATTTTCAATCCCTACTTTGGTGGTCATTTCAAGACGGCATAAAGTCGGATTTGCTTTGCGGTTGTAATTCAAACGTATTTCATCTTGATGAGATAGAATTTCATTACTAAAAATTGAATAAATGATTTGCCCGCTTTTTCTGTTTGCCCAGTCTGATGTCATATATGTCTGATCATCTTGAGAATAATAAAGCCAATAACCTTCATCTTCTTTTAAATCCGGATCTTTTGAAGACACGAGTTCACGTTCTGTAAAATCTCCGAGAACCTCAATCTCATCCTTTGTCCGTCTACCTTGTACTAGAATCAAATGGTTTATTTTATTTAATCTAAAAACGAATCGCGGCATAACAATAGAATCACCTCTCAAAATAACTTTTGAATCAAGCTTGATTGATTTTTCGAAGAAATATTCAGAAGATCTAAAATCTATTATAACACCTTTTGGATTCACTTCTTCAATGACTCCGATTAGTTCCGAGTTATCTTCAATTTGAGGATGCTCTTTTTTGAAGGCATCAAAATCAACGTGAAATTCTAAAGAATCGAAAAACTGTTGATTAGCCCCGGCTTCTGTCCACCCAAATTTATTTGGGATCTGACCAAAAGATAGAAAAGCGGAATTCAGGAAAATTAAAAGAAGCCACCTCATCTAACTCATTGCATCAGCAAAATAATCCATAATTTTCTTATTCGTCTTGTAGGCAGTTAAGACTTTATCAAGGAACCCATCTTTCAAGGCCTCTGCTGGCTTCATCTCGGTATACCAGTAGAATTGTTTGTTCAATACGATTTCATGCTTAGCAGCAACCTCTTTGAATTCTTTTGGAATCACTTTGTTCTTTTCTCCTTTGACATCCCCAAAAGTGGACTTGAATTCTTTGTCATTCATCAGTTTATTGAGTTTTGAAGGATTGTCTACAATCGTTTCACGAATGTTGTATAGCTGCGTTTTATCTGGTTGATACACTCCTCCATAAACCCTGCAATGTTCAGGGCTCACCTCAATGTAGAGACCTGGGTATGCCTTGTCTTTTCTTCCTTTTGGAGATATGATAGCAGATCTATTGAGCTTATAAGGTGTTTTATCTTTTGAGAATCTGATGTCCCTGTTAATTCTGAATACAGCATCTTTAGGGGCTATCTCAATTTTATTATCTATTTTTTTTACCTCATCAATTAAATCCCCTATGAACTTATCAAAGGGATCTTTCACAGAATCTTTATAACGTTTTCTATTAATATCAAACCAGTTTTTGCTATTGTCAGCCGCCAATTCTTTGAAGAAATCCATGTAATCTTTAGATAGATGAGCCATTATTGTATCGTTTAGCGTGAAACAATCTAATTTAGTTATTCTTTGACTGAATCCGCTCAATTAAAATGAATAAATTTGCAGTAGAAAATGAATGATCATGGCACAACAAGTTAGTATTGAAAGTATAGAGAAATCGTTGAATAAAGTAGACGGATTAAGTGAAGAAGCATTAGATAAACTGATCGAAACTTATACGTTAGGCCAGCAAAACCTTGTAGATTATATTCTTCAAGCAGGTATGGAGTACGAAAATGAGGATTTAAATGTCTTTGCTATCTATTACTTCGCTGTCATTACTGAGTCATTCTATCAACAGGGACTAAAAGTCAAAGAACTTTCAACAGAAGAGATTGAGGCTTTTCATGAGCCTTATCTACTTGCTTTAGACGCTATTCATTCAAGCGAAGACTATGAACCAATGAATGATTTGATACAACAACATAACTTACAGCAGTTTATCATTGAAGAGGTGGAAGCGCCTGACTCAGATGGTGTAGTTTTAGACGAGAAAACACAAACTCAACTTTTTATCGTAGTCATGTCAATAATTGGCTTGTTAAATTCTTCTGCGAGCAATTAAACTTCAATATCTCCCTATTTGTCGAAAACTGGGTGAAATTTTGACATCTAGGGTAAGTTTCATGTAACCTTATTGACTATCTTTAAGTAAAACAATTTGCATACTTACAAAAAAAACTATGTCTGTAAACATTGAAGCATCTGTAAAAACACCCGCTATCAATATGAGTGAATCTGAAGGAAATATCTCCATCAGAGGGATATCTATTCCAGAGGATCCACATGAATTCTACGGACCGTTAACCGAAGCTATTAGTGAGTACAAGGTTACTCCAGCAGAGAGAACAGTACTAAATTTACACCTTGAATACTTTAATACTAGTTCAACATTAATTATTAGAAATTTAATTAAGGAACTTCACGGTATCAAAGCAAAGACTGATTTAGTTGTAAACTGGTATTTTGAGTCAGATGATGAAGATATGAAAGAAGCGGGCGAAGAATTTGCCTTATTATTCGCTGATATTAAATTCAATGTGACCGCAGTCGACTCATTTGCTCAATGAGTCTTTCCCCAAAGGAAATTATAAATAAAATGATGGCAGCTGACAAAATGAGTCAGTGGCTAGGTATTGAAGTTTTAGATTACAATCCTGGTAATGTATCCATCAAAATGAAAGTTAGATCTGAAATGGTCAATGGATTTGATGTTGCGCATGGCGGAATCACCTATTCATTAGCGGATAGCGCACTTGCATTTTCATGTAATTCTCATGGCATCCGATCAATGTCAATAGAAACTTCTATTTCTCATCAGAAAATGGTGAAAGTTGGTGATGAACTCACGGTTAAGAGTAAGGAGTTGTCTTTGAGTAGAAAGATTGCCGTTTACGAAATGTCTGTTTACAACCAAGAAGAAGATCTCGTTGCACATTTCAAAGGAACTGTTTACAGATCAAGTAAAATTTGGGAATGATTAAGACATTGCTTAGATTAGTAAGCAGATGTCAATTCAACTAGAACTTATTGAAAAAAAGGAGTTTAAAAAATCCAACTGGGATTTTTATGAAGATGGCATTATACGCATTAGAATCAAGGATAATGCGGAGATTGAGCTTGAGGACACAATAATAGAATACAACTATATCAAAAATCGTCCTGATTATCTACCAATGAGAATTCTGGTGATTCCAGGTAAAAATAGCACGGCGAGTAAAGAAGTTCGAGATTATTCCAATTCAGAGGAAAGAAGAAGCATAGTGAATGCCCAAGCTTATGTGGTAGAGTCATTAGCACATAAAATCATAGTTAATTTCATGAAGACTTTCTACAAAACACCAGTCA
>JBLFXO010000336.1:0-3892 GCA_047609865.1 Arenicella sp. | reverse complement strand
CCGCTTTCTTTTGATTACCGAGGTACAATTGATAATCCGTAAAGGCTAAATTCATCATGATGATTCTAGAAACATCACTGTTTTGATATTCATTGATATTCGTTAATTCCTGATAATAAAAATCCGCTTTGGCATAAGATTGATTATTCAAATTGTATCTAGCTAATCCCAAATATGGTAAAATCAATTGCGTTTCGTTGATATTTTTCTTCTTGGATAGGAGCCGAAGAGCTTCTTTATATATTGATTCAATCCGAGGGTCTTTGTTAGATGTTTGCTCCATCACAAATGCATAATTAATAGTAGCGTCATACAATGTGCTAATTCTTCTTTCTTGATATTTATCTGAAGCGGTATACCAGTTGGATAGGAAAAAAAAGGACGGACGAGGCTCCTTGTTTTTCAGTTTCATATAAAGTTTTAGGCCAAAGTCAAAAGCTTGGTCATAATGACCGTCCTCAAGATATTCTTCGGATTGATTGATGTATCTATATCGATCATTCATTTTCTTGGAGAACAACAAAGGAATACCACTCTCAAGAAAGAAATTAAATGAAAGAATTACGGGAAGGACAATTAAAACAAGAAAGAATCGTAAGACTGAATTTGATTTTTTGCGACTTGGGAAATAGCCTATTAAGCCAATAATCCACGTAATAAACAATAAAAAAAAGACTATTCCTGCTCTAATAAATTCAACAAAATAGCTGATTCCCCAAAATCCTTCCGGATTTAAGTAATCATATACCAATACCATCAGGTTTAAGACAAAAAAGATAAACATCACGAATATGATGATTAGAACAGTATTGCTAAGAATGGATTTTAGTTTCGTCATAATGTGGCTTGTCCTGACCCTTCAATAAGCATGGAGAAATATTAAATTTCATCCTATATATCATGGAGTAGTAGTAAGCTCTTGAATATTTTTTAAAAATAATCCATAGTAGAGGGTTACCTATTGCATTCATGAGACATTAACTATCAAACATAACAATTTAAAACCATGAAAAATTTAGAAAACATAAAAAGAGAGCAAAATCAAGTTAACGGCACGCTCACTTGGGATGTGTATGACAAAATAACTAACAAGAGTCAAAAAGTAACATTCACACACACCCGTCATTCGCAACAACGGTCTTGCGAGAGAAGTATACATGATCAAGATCTGGCAGCAGTGATTGAGAATGGAGATGCTATATTCAAACAAGGAATGACTTTCTACGTCCTAGGCGAAAAAAATATTCCAAAAGACCTCCCCTCTAAGCTACAAAAAAAGGTGAAAAATTTAGTTGTAGTTGTAGCCGGAGACGAGGCTTCTATCATCACTTGCTACAGATCTAAAAACCCTTTCAAGCATTTAAAGAGAAAAGGCAAAACATTACAAAAACCGCATACACCAGCGGCATAAACCTTTTATTATGAAAACGAAAAATTACACCGAAGTACTTCGAGACTGCAGATGGTTGAGTAAACGAAACGAAATCATAACCAGAGATAATAACCGATGTGTAAACTGCAAAAAAAAGGCTCAGCTGCAGGTTCATCATAGACAATACATGATATACAGCAAAACAAATCAGTTTGTTAAACCTTGGAGCTACCCATCTGATTTATTAATTACGCTTTGCTCAAAGTGCCATCAAGCAGGGCATAAACATTTTCAAATTAATTACAAGAGAATATAAACCAATTTAAGATAAATAACACCATGCTCAAACTAAGTAAATTATTCAAAAAGAAAAGTGCTAACAAAGATTATGGCACCAACCTAGAAGACGATCTTAACGGACTGACAAAAGACATTTTCGTTGAGCCACAAGAGTCCGACTTCAATCATTTGTTAATCAAACCAATAACCTTTGAAGAGGTTAATGGTCGAAATCATTTTGAAATTGCCTACTCACAAGCAAGAGAATATCATGATCCAGGGATGCTGAGTCATTATGAAACAAAACTTATTCAAGAGGGGCTTAATGTGATTCGTACACAATTAGAGAATCTGTCTGGCGCTCTTCTAGAGGCAAAACGACATGTAAAAACTCTAGCAGTAAGCAATGATGAAGTTTTGGGACTTCATGCCATAGAGAGACTGGATTATTTGGAAGGGCAGAATCAAAGACTGCTCGATGAAGCCTCAGCAGTGCGTTCGGGAAATGGTAAAATATTTAATGCTATTTCTGAAGCCCAACGAGGATTCAGGCAAGGTTATCTGGACTGGCTAAAGGAAGCTACTATTAACAGTCAATACGGAATTAAATAAAGAAATATGCTAAAAATAACATCAAGCCTATTAGGCGAGGATTATAATCTGCTAAAAAATGCAGATACAAATTCTAAAAAGAAGGCAAATAACCTAGCTTCTCTTTTAATAATACCTGTCTCATTATGGTTCTTAGCGGGTTATATTGGAGCCCTTGAATACACAAGAGCGACCAACGCCATTGCACTAATTACGGGAGGAACATTGGCACTTTTTATTTTCCTCATTGATCGAGCTATATTAGGAACTGATGGGGGTAAAACTATTCGATCTTTCAGATGGATACTAGCCATCATAGCAGCTTTGATTAATTCAGCTACTTTGGATGGTATCATTTACCAAAAAGACATAAGCCCCATTGCTCAGAGGATTCAACATGAAAATTGGGAGAGTATTATTCAGTATACAATGGCTCCACAAGATACCATTATCAAGCAGCAAATCGCACGTGTCCGTGGTTTAGAAATTAACTGGAAACATCAAGAGGAAATTTGGGCTGAAGAAATGCAGGGAGGTGGATCTGGCAGAATCGGTAGTGGACCAATCTCAGATCTATTGCATTCGTCTGTAAAAAAGAAAGAAGCACAATATAATTCTGCCCAAGACTTGCTTATTCAGTTGCAAATAGATCAGATGGATAATCTCGAAGAGTTTCGAGAGCGAAATTCAGAACCAGGCTTTTTAACACATATGGAAGCCATGCTAAAATTGATGCGGAAGAAACCTAGCGCATTGATCTTTTGTGTATTAATATTCTGTTTCTTCTCTCTAATTGAAATGCTACCTGTCTTGATTAAAATTTATGGAAAGAAATCTGGCTATGAAGCTTTAATCAGCTACAAATCTGAACAGTATAAATCTTCTGTACAAAGTAAGTCTCATTTTATGCGTCAAAAAGAAGATCGTTTGAGGAAATTCGGGATAGCCGAGATTGAAGCGTCCAAATATCTGTATCAATAAAGTTTACTCTCAGTTAAGTGTTCAGTCCTAAAATAGCCCTGAATTGGTAAGTCATTTTACCTAGTTAATTCCCAAGACTTAAAATCATCTTGTAGGAATGTGAATTTCCTTTTGAATAAAGATGCCAACTTAATATTAGCAGTAGCAAAGAAAACTTGTTTCTTTTCAATCAAGACAAAGTATCTTAAAAAGTCAATAAATGACAAAGCATTAAAGTCATCAATGAAAGAGAATGGTCTTACTAATGGACAAACTGCTAAAGTTATTACCAAACCGAGCCCTGATGGAAAAAAGTTGTATCTAAAGCAATTAGAAAAAATATCATCTTAATTATCACCCAACTCTAAGTTGAAAAGACTATTGAATGATGACGGAATTGGAGCCAATGAGGTACTATATTTGAAACGAACAATTTGCTTGATAACTACAATAGAAACAGAGATATATGAGTAGGTTTATGTGGCTTGAGAATTTCTCATGGTCCATTGCCGATTTATAAAGGGAATCTATAAGTGGAATGATTGTGGGATATTTATCTACCATGAATAGGATTAAAAAATACTAGAAGATAAAGGGGTTAAGCAAATTCGGTTAGCTGAAAAGTTAAACGAGAGTTACAACGTGGCTAATGGTTATGTCCAGAATAGAAGACAGCCAAGTATCGAGGGT
>JBLFXO010000335.1:0-3893 GCA_047609865.1 Arenicella sp. | reverse complement strand
ATTCTAGTCTCCTTATCGTTTCCTGAGGGATTATTTGAACTTAATTCATCATTAAAATCATCTATTAATTCTTCATTCACAGCATTAAGATATAAAAAAAGCCCGTTTCCAATAAAGGAAACGGGCTCACAATTTCAATATATTCTTACAAGTGAATTACTTCATCATAAGCGGCAGCGGCAGCTTCCATTATTGCCTCTGACAATGTTGGATGCGGATGCACAGTTTTGATGATATCGTGACCTGTAGTCTCTAGTTTTCTAATTGAAACAATTTCAGCAATCATCTCAGTAACATTCATACCAACCATGTGACCTCCTAGAAGCTCACCATACTTAGCATCAAACACTAATTTGACAAATCCATCATTTGCTCCGGCAGCAGATGCTTTACCTGAAGCAGAGAATGGAAATTTCCCAACCTTAACGTCATATCCAGCTTCTTTTGCTTGCTCTTCAGTCATTCCAACTGAAGCCACCTCTGGTGAACAATATGTACATCCAGGTATGTTACCATAATCCAATGAATCAACATTCATTCCTGAGATTTTCTCAACACAAATGATTCCTTCTGCTGAAGCAACGTGCGCTAATGCTGGTCCTGGAGTAATGTCTCCTATTGCGTAATAACCTGGAATGTTAGTTTGATAGAAATCATTCACTAATACTTTTCCTTTATCTGTAGCAATCCCTACATCCTCTAGCCCTATTCCTGCTAAGTTCGTTTCAATTCCAACTGCAGAAAGAACGATATCACATTCAATGATTTCTTCACCTTTCTTAGTTTTCACTTTTACTTTACAATTCTTACCTGAAGTATCTACTGACTCAACTGATGAGTTCGTCATGATCTTCATTTTTTGCTTCTTGAATGAACGCTCTAATTGCTTGGACACTTCAACATCCTCCACGGGAACAATAGTTGGCATATATTCAACAACTGTTACATCAACACCCATTGTTTTGTAGAAATAAGCGAATTCAACTCCTATAGCTCCTGAACCAACTACAACCATTGACTTAGGCATTTTCGGAAGCGTCATAGCTTCTCTATATCCAATGATTTTCTTGCCGTCTTGTGGTAAAGAAGGTAAAACTCTAGAACGAGCGCCTGTTGCTAAAATAATTCCTTTAGCTGCAGTATATTCAGATACTTTTCCTTTGTCATCCGTAACTTCAACTTTCTTTCCAGCCTTAACTTTCCCGAATCCGTTGATTACATCAATCTTGTTCTTCTTCATTAAGAATTGAACTCCACCAGACATTTTCTCTGCAACTCCTCTACTTCTCTTAACGATAGCGTCAAAGTCAGCTTTTGATTCTGAAACAGAAATTCCATAATCTTCGGCATGTGTGATATATTCAAAAACATTCGCACTTTTCAAAAGAGCTTTTGTTGGGATACATCCCCAATTCAAACAAATCCCTCCTATTTCAGCCTTTTCAACTACGGCTACTTTCATTCCTAATTGAGAAGCTCTAATCGCAGCTACATATCCGCCAGGTCCACTTCCTACTACTATAATATCGTATGACATATCTAAAATTTTCTTGCAATAATTAATTCAATCTTCACCTTTTCAGGCGGGCACGAATTTAAGGATTTATCAATAATATTTGATAGGCCAAGCTTTTATTTTAATTTTAACCTCCATTTCAAACTTATGACAAAGCAAATCTTCGCTCTTATACTATTCGCTTCAATCGCATTTTCTTGCGGATCAAAAAAGTGGGGAACGCCTACTGGTATTGAAATGAGACATGCTGAAAACGCCGAAATCAACTACGGAAAGAAGTTTAGAGTACAAACCTTTTTAAAGTACGATTCTGGTAAAGAAAAAGATGTCACGGACAAAACAGAATTAAAGCTTAGGTCAAAAGGAGCTGAGCTTTCAGGTAGCTTTATCAGCATCAGTTCTTATCCCACTTCATTTCAAAATGATACCATAGTGGTAACAGCTTCATACGTTAAAAAAGATCTCAATTTTTCGATAGGCAAAAAAATTCCGTTTAACTACAAAGGAGAATTAATGCTGCAATTTAGCGGTGAAGAAGGATTAGCAGGCACTATCGGAAGTGATGGATCAACACCTTTACTGTTTAGATCAGGGAAACCAGGTGATGCTGGTGGATTAGGAGGGAATGGTGGTACAGGCCATGACGTCTCTGTTCACATTTATAAAAGTGAGAAGGACAGTTTGTATTACATTAAAGTCACAGATCTCAATGCTTCTCAAATTTTCTTCTTCAAAAACAAAGATGTAGGATTCCCGATAACAATCCATTCAACCGGAGGTCGCGGAGGACAAGGTGGTTTAGGCGGTGACGGTGGTGATGGAAAAGACGGGAAAAAGACAGAAAAGAAAGTTAAGTCTCCAGGCTCAGGTGGCTCCGCAGGTGATGGAGGAATTGGTGGGATTGGTGGAAATGGAGGAACCGTTTTTGTTATAATTCATCCTTCAGCTAAAGAAATACAATCACGAATTACTGCTTATGTTTTAGGAGGTCCCGGCGGTGAAGGCGGTCCTGGCGGCGCTGGAGGAAAAGGTGGTGGACCTTTGGAAGGACAAGAAAAAGGATCTGATGGTTTATCTGGAGATATGGGTGCACAGGGTGCTCAAGGAATTGTAGGTATGCCGATACAAATGATTGTAGAAGATTTTGATATTGATTATTAAAATTATATCACAGAGTTCCTCACAGTTTTATTAAGTTTCAAGGAGAAAAATTGAGTTTATGACTACTAATGAATTATCACACAAGATAATCGGATGCGCAATGAAAGTTCACACCAAGTTGGGTCCTGGCTTACTTGAATCAGCCTATCAAGAATGTCTCTTTTATGAACTAAAAAAAGCTAACCTCAATTTAGAAAAAGAAGTGCCTAGACCAATAATTTATGAAGAAGTCAAGTTAGATCATGGCTACAGAATAGACTTACTAGTTGAAAACAAAACAGTTATCGAACTAAAAGCGGTTGAAACACGTACTGATACTCACAAAGCTCAGGTAGTCACATATTTGAAGTTGGAAGATTACAAATTAGGTCTCCTCATCAATTTCCATGTAAAGTCATTAAAATCAGGTCTAAAAAGAATAATTAACTAATTCTTCAAACTCCAAGTTCCTCAGTGAAACTTGATTTGCGCAGCAAATACTCTGTGAAACTTTGTGATATAGCCAAACGCATTATCTTCGTAATTCAAAACTGCCAAGCACATTATCAGCATGAAATACACCATTACATACGAAAACCCAAACACTCAGTACATCCCAATCACAATGGAAATGGATGTAGAGAAAGACAACTTTGTAGAACTTCAGTTTCCGACATGGCGTCCCGGAAGATATGAAAGAGGAGAGTTCGTAAAGAACATCCACGGATTTGTTGTCACAAATGAAGCTGGTAAAAAAGTAGATGCCACGAAGATTACCAAAGACTGTTGGAAAGTAGATTGCTCAAATGCAAAATCAATCAAAGTATCTTATAAATATTATGCAGCGGATCTAAATGCTGGCTCCACCTTTATGGATGAATCACAGCTTTATGTAAACGGTGTTAATTGCTTGATTTACAAAAAAGAAGAGAAGTCATATTCTTGTGAGCTAAACTTAATCCTCCCTCAAGATTTTAACATTGCTGCCGGAAAAGAATTCAAGAAGAACTCAGCTACTTTTGATTCCTATCACGAATTAGTTGATACTCCATTTATAGCTTCAGCCGCTCTCACTCATTTAGAATTCACTTGTTATAAGACCAACTTTCATTTATGGTTTCAAGGAGATGTGAAGCTTGATGAAGAAAGAATTATTAAAGATTTGACAGCCTACACGAAATCTCAAATTGAAAAATTTGAAAAGTTCCCTGTTACTGATTATCATTACATCTATCAA
>JBLFXO010000334.1:0-3920 GCA_047609865.1 Arenicella sp. | reverse complement strand
TCTCAACTTTCTCATTGTGGAATAAGATGAGGCCCGTGAAATGATTTTTAATTTAGGATTCAACTCTCTTGCCGATAGCACAACGAACAAGTTATCTGCATCATGCGGCAAAGCCGTAATTAATGAATCTGCCTTGGTAATATTTGCTTTCATCAAAACCTGATCATCAGTTGAATCACCTTTAACAAAAGGTACTTCATTAAATGCAGGATCATCAGTAATCTCAATATTTCGCTCAACTACAATAAAGCTTCTTTTGTAAAACCTTAAATCATGGGCTGCTTGCTTACCCACTCTCCCGTATCCGCAAACAATTGTGTGACCGCTCATATTCTGTGCTGTTTTTAACGATTTAAAATCTTGAAAATATTTTTTATATTCTCCACCAACAATGTATGAAGTGATGGAGGTTAGTGCATATGCGAAGGTACCGAAACTAGTGATGATTAAAAAAGCTGTAAATAGTTTTCCCCAATCAGAAAGAGGAGCGACTTCATTGAATCCTACGGTAGAAATAGTGATAATCGTCATGTAGAATGACTGAAAAAAGGACCACCCTTCCACCAACATGAAGCCAAAGGTTCCCATAAGAATGATGAAAATCAGGAGGCCAATAGCATAATAAATCTTGGCGAAATATTTATAGTTCAGTAGCATCTATAATTCCCAAATGGTTTTACGTTTCCTTTGAAACTTAAAGATGTGCTTATGCTCTAATACCCAAGCCATCATTAAGTAAATCAAAACAGGAGAACCTAATCCAATAAATGAAAAATAGATAAAAAACAATCTAATTCTTGATACATCAACTCTCATTTTTCTTGCAAACCAAGTACTAACGCCAAAGGATCTGAGTTCGAAAAAAAGTGATATTTTTTGTATGAGATTCATTTATTTAGGATGGATTTTCCTATGGCACAAAATAAGCATTTTTTTTCGTTGCAATGTTCATTTTTAAGTTCAATTAAACCTTGTGACTGAGCTGCATTCTCAGCCTTTACTCCAATTTCCTTCCATTTAGAAATAATTCGGTTTTTCTCTGGCGGCAGTGAACGAACTAATTCAATCGCTCTCAATTGATTGGATACTTGCCCTTTTCTTAAAAACTGGGCATAGAAATATGGAGCTATGACATTGATCAGAATTGAATTTTGCAATGCTTCTCCGATTTGATAACTCTTCTGTTTTGTTTCATTTTGAAAATTATAATGCGTTTTCCAATATACATTTAGCTTCAGGAGCTCAAATGTCTTTTTGGGATTTTCTAAAAAGGAAGAAATAGAAGATTGTTGGGATAAAATAGCTGCCATTTGTGCTATTCGCATTACTGGATGAGCTGGCGGACGAAGAGACGAGAATCGCCATTCTTGTTTGTTCATCTTCGTCAAACCAAACAATTTGCTTTGGTATTCATATTCAGTAATCAGCATTTCAATGTATGGTTCATCTGACAATTCAGGAAGTAAGCCCGATAAGCCGAAAAGAAGAGCAGAAATTTTATCTAGCTCAAAATTCAAATTGGCCAGCATATTATTTTCAAAAAGTGAAGCCAACTTCTCAAAAGTCTCTGCATTTACCTTTCCTCCAAAATATCTAAACAGCTTCTGATGAAGCACTTTAACTTCATTACCTTGAGATTCAGATATAGTTTGATTGAATAAGCTCGCCTTGCGAATTAATCGCTCTATAAACTTCTGTTCAATGGTATTGTTTAACAAATCTTGATCGAGAGAATTAACTTGAGATTGACATGGAATCCAGTTTTTAGAGCCAATTAATTTGAGATACTTTTCATTTTCATTTGGATGAATAGCGTCTTTTAATTCAACTACTGGCAGAATGTACTCACCACTTTTAATTTCTTTGTCGTGCTCAAAAACAAAATGAGCAATTACATTGTCATATGCTTTGTCAAATTGATGTTTATGTTTAATCCAATCAGAGGATTTTAGGTGAAATTCAATTTGTCCTGCCCATATAGTATCATTCAATTTAATTTTGGCTGAAATAAAATCGGGGCCAGCATTCTTGTTTAACTCACCAAACTCTATGACTTCTAAGACTTCCTTATTTGTTGTAATAAAAGAACTTCCTAGTTTTCTTTGATCAAATAAATAATGTAAAAAGGCCTCTCTCATTCTTAAATAAAGAAAGTGAAAAACTGAATAACTTTTAAACTCATTTATAAAATTCAATGAACAATTGCATAATTTTGGCCTAGACTAAGATGTTCATGGCCCGCTCTTTGTTTTTATCAAGGCGTCCGAATTAATATTTACTATGAGAAAATTTCATACTTTTTTTATTCTAATAGCCTTCCCATTTTTTGCAGAAGGTCAAACTGTCACCAAAGTGACTTCATTTTTTCAAATCATGAAAACAATGGAAAAGGACCTCCCAAAGAATTGGGAGATATGGGACTGGACTATGGAGGAACAGATCGAAAATGGAAATCTTCCGGCAATTCATCTTGAATTTGTTTATCGAACTCCCGGACTGAAAGAACTCAATACCTCGGTGGCAATCACTTTTTATGAAAAGAAGGACGAAGAAACCTGTAATGCATTCTATAAAAACATTAAAGAAAAGGGTGAGGTAGTTAAAACCATTGAGACCAAAGAATCAATTGGCTATATCTATTATGAAAAAGACAAGCAGAAGAAGGGTAATCAGAAAGAGCTAATTTCTTTTTTAGAAATTTTCTTTGGTAAACATTCCGAGAAAATGTAGTTTATGGAATTCGTCTCACCAGTGTCAATGAGCTTTGACCAGTGAATTCGTCTCCATTAAACCCTACACCACTATAGACATAGAAGTACACACCATCTCTACATTGGTCTCCTTGTTTATCAAGACCATCCCAAGTATCGTAGACATCAAAAAACTCTCGAACCGTTACACCCCATCTATTGACAACTAAACAGTGGATTGTTTCTACACCTTCTTGTCTATACTCAAACGTAAACTCATCATTTATTCCATCTCCGTCCGGAGTGAAAATATTTGGCGGCTCTAGCACTACCCCATCATATACTATGATTTCTTGACAAAGGGTGTCAGAACAACCATTCTTATTAAGAGCTGTTAAGCAGATGGTATAAGTTCCTGCAGTATAGATAGTGTCATAATATTCACCTAGGTCGTGTGAAATTACCCAAGGAGCAGTATCATAATCAAAGTTCCAGAAGAATGTAGTGTCAGCATTTGGGTTGTTTGGATTAGCGAAGTACATAGATTGATTTTCAAAATGCACATCTAATGGCGCATTACCTTCCCATTCAATATCAAAATCAAGTGAGCTCATGTCAAAGTCAGCCAAAGGATTCAATGAATCTAATGTTATATAATCAGTCAAAGTACATCCATTATTGTCCGTTACTTGAATTGAATAATCTGCCGGGTTGAGACCGCCCCAAGTAGTATTGTTGGTAGAATCGCCAGTATCTAAATTGATCCATAAATAATCATAGTCAGGTGTACCGCCACTTGCAGCAGCAAATACGACACCATTTCCAGATTGGTATCCAAACACTCTACAAAACGCAGGCTCTGTTCCAAATTCAGTTAGAACAAGAGGGTCTGGCTCAACAATTGTAAAGTCAATTGTATTGGCACATCCATTGCCATCATTAATGGTTAAGACATAAGGTCCTGCAATCATATTCCAAGAACTATCTGCTCCTAAACCTCCCACACCTGCAGGATTTGGTGCCCAAATGAAGCTTATGTTATTGTAATTCCCCTGCCAATTATAAACAGTATCCACGGTGACTTGACCTGTTCCGCCATAACATGGAGGATTATATGTTGTGAGAGTAGCATCAATGGCCTCAGGATCATCAATAAAAACAGAATCAACTAATGTACATCCAGGACCTAAATAAACTTCCCAATAATACCATCCTTCGACTAAGTTATTC
>JBLFXO010000333.1:0-3941 GCA_047609865.1 Arenicella sp. | reverse complement strand
GCGGTAAAGGCGGATTTGATATCTACAAAGCAACTTTCTGGGGGCCAGAAAAAGATCCTGCTTTAGCTACTCAAGATTACCTCTTAGCTTCTATCGCTAAACCAATTCAAGATCCTGAATTAGCCGGAGAAGTTAAAGTAACAACTTCAGCAAACTTGACTGTGTTTAAAGGAAAGACAATTGACGCTCTTACAAAGAAAGCTGTTGAAGCAGTTATTGAAATTACTGATAACAAAAAAGGAAAAGTGACTCAAAAATTCACAACGAATTCTGCAACGGGTAAGTTCCTTATCTCTCTTCCTTCAGGAGGAAATTACGGAATTGCTGTTAAGGCTGACGGATACCTATTCCACTCAGAAAACTTTGACATCCCTGCAGGTTCTGCCTACAACTTGGTGAACAAGACTATCGAATTAAAGAACATCAAGATTGGTTCAAAGATTGCACTTAGAAACGTATTCTTTGATTCTGGTAAATCTATCTTGAGATCTGAATCTAACGCGGAGTTAGAGAGATTAGTTAAATTGATGAAAGATGTTCCAGGCTTAAAAATTGAATTATCAGGACACACAGATAACACTGGTTCTGCTCAAGGAAACATTAAGTTATCTCAATCAAGAGCTGAGGCCGTTGTTACTTACTTAACAGGTAAGGGAATTGCAAAGAACAGAATGACCGCTAAAGGTTATGGTTCTGCAAAACCTGTTGACACTAACGACACTAATGACGGTAGACAAAACAACAGAAGAACTGAGTTCGAGATTACAGGAAATTAAAATAATAAATGATTTAAAAAGACTTCTTGACATCAGTTAAGAAGTCTTTTTTTTGACCAAAAAATTGTACATTCATTCTAATGAGGTTACTAACCGTCATATTTCTTTTGATATCAGCCCTAAGCTTTGGTCAAGATATTTCTGGTCAATGGATCGGGACTCTTTTCCAAGACCCTGGCCGACAGTTTTATTTTGAAATGAATGTAATCAATGGAACAGGTGATAAAGTTTCAGGTACAACAGTCATTAAAGATAACGCCAATGGGAATTACGGAATAATTGAATTCAAGGGAGAATACAAAGATTCTGTTTTGTCTTTTAAAGAGACAAAAATCAAGACCGAAGACCGTTCTCAAATGGATGGAGAATGGAAGTCCAATACATTTTTTTGGTGCATAAAAAATGGTGATTTGGCATTTTCTCAATCTCAAAGTGAGGGTCATTTAACTGGTAATTGGAAAAGCACTGGAACTTGTCAGCCAGGCACAATATCTGTCTCGAAAACCATTGAAGAAAAACGAATCTTCAAATCAATTGAAGACTGTTATGGAGATCCTCCATCAGCCGAATTTCTTTATGGGATGTGGACGGGAAAATTCACTCAGTACGCCTGCAACATTAATGGAACTTACGATATGATTTTAATGATTGACAAAGTAGACGGCATGACGTTCAGCGGTATGTTTATATGGCCGGCCAGTCAGTTTTCAAGAGATAGTAGATCGAAACTAAAAGGAGAAATTGTCAAAGGCAGAATTTATATTAGTGAACCAAGTCAAATCTCTGGTGATCCTTTGGTTATTGGTGGTGTTTACACGAGTAAGATGATGTCATGTGACGAAATGAGAGGTTATTGGCACATGAAGGCTTACGGAGAGTATTGCAATGACCCACAAGTTTTAAAAGACGGAGGAAATTACAAACTGACCCATTACGAGATTCCAACCATCTACTTTGCTCATGCATCAAATGAACTATCAGTACAATCTAAAAAAGACTTAGATGAATTAGCGGTGTTCATGAAGAAATTCAAAAATCTTAAAATAGGACTGGAAGGATACACAGACAATACAGGAAGCAATGCTTTTAACATGACCTTATCTAACCAGAGATCAGAGAAAGTTAGAGCATATCTGCTTGCAAAAGGTATTCCAGCTTATCGAATGAAGGGAAGTTATTATGCCCAAATGAATCCAGCTGAAACTAATGACACGGAGGCTGGGAAAATTCTGAACAGAAGAACAGAGATTAAAATATTGAAGAGATGATAAAATACTTTTTCCTTACAAGTCTTAGCTGCATCATTTTGATGAGCTGTAGCGAAGAAAATAAACCAGACCTATCCAATATAGATATTGATGATAGAAGAGAGATCATCGAAGAAATGGAAGAGGCTGGTTGTACTCCTGAACAAGAATCCAGAAAAGAGAAGTCTGAGACTTATTGCGAAGAAAATAAGGTCGTTGTAAATACTTTTTTGCCTTGCATTGAAGATGAGTCTACAGCAAATATAAGATCCAAAGAAGAAGTAATTGAACGAATATTGGCTTTATGTTATATTGGCTTAAAGAGTGAACAGTTAGAGCAAATCCATCTCGATAGTTTCGAAGAAAAATATACTTTAACGAACAGCTTCACAACAAATGAAAATAATTTCAAGAATTCTCAAAACCCTTCTGATCAAGAAATGGTTGAGGCCAATTGGAAATATGAAGGGCTTCATGTTCTTTTGTGGTCATTAGGTTTTATTGAGATATTAGAATTCCCTAATACATATTGTAATGTGGCGGCAGATGTTGAAATTATTTTCAGTAAGACTAAAGAAGAATTTGAAACACAGGCTGAGTTGAGGTCAAATTCTGAGATACTTGACGCCGCAGATTTAATATACAGATTAGATTGGGCTTGTGTGGATGCCAGGGTTAATGGAAAAGAGAAAGACTTAACAGCGGACGGAGAAATCGTATTCGAACGTCATTATGTTCTTAACTGGCTAATCAATTATATGGGCCAAGACTGGGACAGTATTACAACTGACACCTGAGAAAATTTTGGTTTTTTCAAGAAGATTACTTAAATGAGTTCTACTTTGAAAACCCCGTTAACTTTCGAGAACTTGAAAGTACTCCATTCTTGTCATAGGATTCAGACTTTACAATTCCAACCTCAGATGAATACCAATCTTTAGTAGTCATTGTATTATCAATAAAAGACATTTTTGTAGAAGTCGTATAAGTCACTAAAGCACAATTATAAGTTCCAGCCCCTGTTGTAACTGACTCCAGTTTTTCAACCTTTCTATTGGTTATTTTGATATTCATATCCATAACTTGGATTCCACTTGTCTCTGCAGTCATTCTAACAGCTGCATCAGGCAATGCTTGGCCAACAGTCAAGGTCCGAGGGATAGTCATTTCAGTTTGATCAATTTTAATCGTCATACTCTCCATTCCTTTCATGGTTTCAGATGGAATCAATCCTTCTAAATTCATTTTCAAAACACCATCTTCACAAGTGTAAGTTAGATCTCTTTCAAAGTGACTTTTCTCCTTCTTTTTTGCGTCATCAGAAACGACCTTCATGTTATACTCCGCTCCAGTGGCAATGCTCTTTACTTCTGTAACAGATGTTGAAGAATAACCTTGGAGTTTACCATTTTTATCAAAAACTTCATATTCCCATTTCATCCCTTTCTCAAGCGGAAAGTAAGTCTCACAATCATCATTAACAGCAGAAGAAAAAGACAATAACGAAAAGGTGGCAACAAAATAAAGTAGATATTTCATGAGTTTATATTTTGAGCTAAAGTTACGAGTTATTCCTAAAGAAGAAAAATGTATTGACAATTGACAATTGCCCTACTCAACCCTCATTCCCATCACTAGCAAGTCATCAATTTGTTTCCCTAGACTCCGCGCAGTATAAACTGCTCTCGAATTGATAATTGCACATTGATAATTGACAATTGGCCTACTCAACTCTCATTCCCATCACTAGTAAATCATCAATTTGTTTCCCGATAGTTATCGGGACAAACTACTCTCGAATTGATAATTGTCAATTGAATTACAACACTCTCACTCCCATCACGAGTAGATCATCAATTTGTTTCCCGATAGTTATCGGGACAGGCTACTCTCAAATTGATTTACTCAACTCTAATTC
>JBLFXO010000332.1:0-3949 GCA_047609865.1 Arenicella sp. | reverse complement strand
TCATAAGGGTACTCTATAATTTGGCAAATGAGGAAGTGAGCAATACCCTTGATACTTACACCCTTATATTTCCCACAACAGGCGTAGAATATTAGGTATAGTATTGAATTGACCGAATCAAAAGAATGAGAATGATATAAAATCGAGACTATTTCTTTTCGCGAATCTTCTTGTAGACTTTAATAGCAATCATCAAGACAACTGCAAAAGCCACAAAACCAAGTAGACCGTAAATCCAATCAATCGCATCTCTCATCATTATAATGAAGATGATAGCAACTAGAAATAGTGTTGCAAATTCATTCCAAATGCGATAGAAATTCCCTGTTCGAGTATCTGTGCCAGCTTGTAGTTTTTGAAAGTAAACGTGACAGAGTATGTGATAGATTATCAATCCGCCAACAAAGCAAAACTTCACTTGCATGTATCCAACTTGGAGCATCCCTGGAGTATCAATTACCATGATAACCCCAAAGGCAGTGGCCAAAATCATAGAGGGCCAAGTGATGCCATACCACAGCCTTTTGGCCATTAATTTGAATTGCGGAATCAAGACGTCTTGCTCATTTTGAGGTTTTTTCTTTGCCTCAGCTTGATACACAAATAAGCGAACGATATAGAACAATCCCGCAAACCAAGTCACTATAAAAATGACGTGCAAAGCTTTTATGACTAGTAGTGTGCTCATTTATAAAAATTCATTTCGTCCAGATATTTGAATACCGGCTCAGACAATAAATATCGAACATCTTTCCCTTCTTTCACTGCATTTCTAATATAGCTTGAAGAGATCTTCATCATTGGGACATCCTCTAAAAGAGTAATAGATTTATGGTTAACTAAATCCATTTCCTTTATCTCGGCTCCGCTTGATAGGCGGTCACCTTCTGTTTTTGCAGCCTCCTGAATAGTCTCAACTCTAGGGTAGACATAAATCTGATGATTATCCAAGATGTATTCGTAATTCTGCCATTTGTGAAAGGTGCGTAAATTATCTTCTCCCATTATAAGAACGAACTCTTTATCAGGATGATCTTCTTTCAATTTTTGAAGGGTGAAAACAGTGTAAGAAGGTTTTGGCAAGTCAAATTCAATATCTGAAGCTGTCAACTTATTGTTGTCTTCAACGGCAATTCGTACCAGAGCTAATCTATGATGATCTTCTAGTAAATTCGCTTTCTTTTTGTGAGGATTATGAGGAGAAACTACGAACCAAACTTCATCTAAATCAGAATTGTCAGCTAAGTAATTCCCTAATATCAGATGGCCGATATGGATAGGGTTAAAAGATCCAAAGAACAGTCCAATTTTTTTCATCCATTTATGAATTGATGAACTAAGTCTTCAGCTTCATGACAAGCTCTCTCAAGGTTGTCGTTGAGTAAGGTATAATCGAATTGATCTGCCTTGTTTAGCTCGCCTTGTGCCTTTCCTAATCTTTTCTGGATACTCGATTCAGTCTCCGTTCTTCTATCTCTTAATCTTTGTTCAAGAACAAATAATGATGGAGGTTTAACGAAGATGGATAAACCATTCACTCCAAATATCTTTTTGAGATTGATTCCGCCTTCTGCATCTACATCAAACACAACGGTTTTACCTTGACTCCAAGCTTTCTCTACTTCTGACTTGAGTGTGCCGTAAAACATATTTTCGTAAACTTCTTCCCATTCAACAAAAGCATTCTTTTCAATTCTACTTTTGAATTCATCAACAGATAAAAAATGATAGTCTTCGCCATCTAATTCTCTTCCTCTCGGTTCTCTGCTTGCCGCTGAAATGGAAAACTCTAGTTCGTCAAGGTTCCTTAATAGATAATGAACCAAGGTAGTTTTACCCGCACCAGAAGGGGCTGAAAAAATCAGACATTTACCTTTTATTTCGAATTCTTGATTCATTCTTTTTTATATAATCATCTAGGCTAGTATTAGCTACACTTCGACAAGCTCAGTGTGACATTAATACTATGTTATGAACTAGAGGGTGTTTAGCACTTGCTCTTTAATTTTTTCTAATTCTTGATTCATTCTTTTTTATATAATCATCTAGGCTAGTATTAGCTACACTTCGACAAGCTCAGTGTGACATTAATACTATGTTATGAACTAGAGGGTGTTTAGCACTTGCTCCTTAATTTTTTCTAATTCATCTTTCATTTCAACCACCAATTTTTGCATATCAGGGTGATATGATTTAGAACCTAAAGTATTGATCTCTCTTCCAATTTCTTGACTGATGAAACCTAGTTTTTTTCCTTGAGATTTTGGGGCATCCATGATTTCTAAGAAATACTCTAAGTGCTTACCAAGACGTTGCTTTTCTTCTGCAATATCTATCTTCTCGATATAATAAATGAGCTCTTGCTCAAATCTGTTTTTGTCAACTTTAGCTCCTCCAACAAACTCTTCTAAGTTATTCTCAATTCTATCTCTAATGCTATCGATTCTTGCTTTTTCAAACTGCGGAACCTGCTTAAATGCATCTGAAATGTTAGTGATTCTAGTTTTGAATTCCTCGTATAAAGCGCGACCTTCTTCATTTCTGAACTCTATTTGATTCGCCGTTGCTTCTTTGACAAGTGCGAAAATAGAATTCCATTCTTCAGGATCTTCTTCTTGAGTTTCAGATGAAAAAATGTCTGGCATTTTAAGAATGGTTGCCATGATATCATCTGTTTTCACTTCAAGGTGATGTCCTAAATCAACTATCTCAGCATAGTATTTACCTGCCAATTCTTTATTGATTGTGTATGACTTAGATTCTCCGTTTGTTTCAACGTTGATGTTACATTCAACTTTTCCTCTATCTAACTGCTCAGCGATATATTTTCTGAGAGATATTTCATGCTCCTTATACTGAGGAAGCATTCGAACATAGAGGTCCAAGTTTTTACTGTTAAGTGATTTAACCTCAACGGTAATTTTTTTATTTTTAATTGTTCCGGTAGCTTTTCCGAAACCTGTCATTGATTGCAACATGGACTTATAAATTTCTACGAAAATACGATTTTAAAAGAGAACAGCCTTAAGCTTGAATGGCCTTGTGAGTCGTCCTAAAATAGATTGACAGTTTTAAAATAAACAATTACTAACCAGAGAAGCTAGCTTCTCTGGTTTTTTTGTGTACAAAGTTAGGCGTTTTCATATTTAAACTTAAATGTGGTCTTTTATTATTATAAGTTTTGATTGACTCATTTATCAGTTGATTTAATTCAGCACCATTATTGCATTTGTTTATTAAGAACTCTCCTTTCAAGATTCCGTTTATTCTTTCTGCTAAAGCATTTTGATAACAATCATACCCATCAGTCATTGATGGTGTGATATTATTTAAGCTTAATTCCTTTTGGTAAACACCTGAGCAATATTGAAGGCCTCTGTCTGAGTGATGTATTAAAGGTTTATTTGTTTTCCTAGACTTTAAAGCCATTCTTAAAGCTTGAACAACATTTTCAGCACTCATATCATCACTGAGCTTGTATCCTACTATTTTTCGACTAAATGCATCAGTAACCAGAGATAGGTAATGTGTCCGCTCTCTACTTTTTATATAAGTTATGTCGCTTACGTAAGCTTGTTCTGGTCTATCTAAAGGAGTTCCTTGCATTAAGTTCGGATATTTTCTCAGCCAATGTTTTGAATGGGTTGTTTTGGTGTAGTTTTTCTTTGGTTTAACTAATAAATTCTCTGATCTCAAATAAGAAAATAAAGCATCTCGGCCTATTTTTATACCTAAATTTTCTAACTCTTGTTTAAGTATAAAGTACAGCTTTCTGGTTCCAATTCTTGGCATTTGCATCCTGACCTTTAAAACTAGCGGTTTCACTAACAACAACTCTTGCTGTCTTTTCTCTATTCTAATACTTGTTTGATAGACAGATTGTCTACTCACCCCAAACAACCGACAACAAAGTGATAAACTCACTTTGCTTTCTTGTCTGACTTCTTGG
>JBLFXO010000331.1:0-3952 GCA_047609865.1 Arenicella sp. | reverse complement strand
ACACCTTTGGGTCATAACGTTCTAGAATTAAAAAGTGATTCAATCTTTTTAAGACAAGATGATGACAGATTCAAATTTAAGTTAACTCAAGAAAAGTATAAAGAGGTTTTGGCCTTTATCAATTCCGCTAACATTTCATATTGTGAAATTCCAACAACCGAACTTATATGCAATGGGGGGCACTTTATGTCTCTCAAGATTGAATGGGGGACATATAGATATTACTACTATCAAGACCCCTGTTTAAATGAAGGAGTCCCCAAAGAATGTGGTGGTGTAGAAGATGCTGTCAATTACTTGTTTCGAATTGCTGAAGAGTCGAAATAAAGACAGTTTTGGCTAGTCAATTTTTCTTTTTGAAGCCTTGGTCGCCGAATCCCCTCATCTAATCGAAATCCCTCTTGAATTTCGGCATTGAGTTTGCATTATAAGTATCTTTACATTAAACTCTTTTGAATGAAATTATTAACACTCTTAATGCTCTTTACTACCTCTTCTTATGGTCAGGCTAATGGACGTCAATTTGATATCATATATGGTAAATTGGATTCATTGGCTGAAATCGAGTCAGATTTGGTTGATCAGCTAGAGGTAGAACGATTCAAATGGATTATGAATGAGATGAATACTCTAGAATTCCCTAAAGGTGAAGGAGAGAGCATACGGCATTCAGCTATGGCTTTATCCTATAATGAAAGTCATGAACAAGCTAATTGGGTGATGCATCTAATTTTACCGGCTATTATTTATGGGAATGTCTCTAGAACAAATGATTTCAGAGAAGATGAGTTAGTAAAAACTGGAACTGCACAAGAAGTTGATTATTTTTTGAAGACCCTAAATCAAGATAGTTCATATACCTATGATGGTTTTGGTTTTGACAGGGGGCATTTAGCACCTTCTGCCGATTTTCGCTGGAGCCCAATTGCATTGTCTGAAAGTTATTATTATTCTAATATGTCGCCACAAATAGGTGACTTTAATCGCGAGAAATGGGCCGAATTGGAAAACGATTTAAGAGAATATGTCATCAGCAATAATGTTCATATAGCGATTGTGACGGCCCCTGTGCTTTCGGATGATTTACCTAAAATTGAAAGGTCGGTAAACAAAGTTTCTATTCCTAAATTGTATGTAAAAGTGGCCTTAGATGTTGTGAACAAAAGAGGGATAGCATATGTAATGCCTAATCAAAAAATCTTGAAACCTTTAGAAGCATATGCTGTGAGTATCGATAGCGCTGAAACCTTATTGGGGTATGACTTGTTTGCAGGAGTAGAAGATCAATTTGAGTCAGATATTGAAAGTTCTTTCGATTACCAACTTTGGATGCCAGCAGACCGTAAAGGAGATGTGCTTCCAATTGTAAAGAGAAGGCTACCTAAGAGTGCTTTAAGCACAGAATCAATTCATGTAATGATTAATAGTGGAAGAAAACATACTGTTTGTGGGAAGGTGGTGAGTACCAAAAAACACGAAAAGGGACACGTATTTATCAATTTAGATATGAAGTTCCCAAATCAAGTCTTTTCAGTTTCTATTTTCGAATCAAATATTCATAATTTTAGTTATCAACCTCATGTTTATCTAATGGATAAGGAAGTGTGCTTTACTGGAGAAATTAGCGACTATAACAAGACTGCGAATATGGTTATTGAAAACGAAAAGAAAGTAAAACTATTAGGAGATTACTAATACTCAACTCTTTCGATTAAATTTGTAGCTCAAGCTTTTGAACATGGAGAACATTAGAGAAGATCTCATTAAAATCTATCAGCAAACCAATCAATTTGGACATCTAATAGGTATCGAACTCATCAAATTTGAAGCTGACGAAATTCGATATAAACTGGTAATCAGTGATAAGCATTTGGCAACACCAACAACTGCTCACGGAGGAGTCTTGTCCGCCTATATGGATGGTATTCTTGGCTTAGCCGCACTTTACGTATCTTCTGAAATTGGAAACTTAGTTTCTACAGTTGAATTCAAAATAAATTATTTACAACCTGCAAGAAAAGGAGATGTTTTGATTGGGGTTGGGAAAGTTATTTCTAATGGCAAAAGAATAATAATTGCTCAAGGAGAAATCATCAATGAGGGCAGTGGCGCTAAGGTCGCGATAGCAACCGGCACATTTAATGCTTATCCATATCAAAAAAGTGGAATGTCAATGACCGATTTGGACCTGATTTCTTGATGCTGAGAATCATTTTTTCATAGATTTGTAAAAAAACCTTTTACCTATGTCAATGATATCTGACAAAGTCAACAATTTAGCTGAATCGGCAACGATAGCAATGGCTTCTAAAAGCCGAGATTTAAAAGCGTCTGGAAAAGACATTATATCCCTTAGTTTAGGAGAACCTGATTTTGACACACCTGATTTTGTGAAGGATGCCGCCAAAGAAGGAGTCGATAAAAATTTCTCTAAATATATGCCTGTGCCAGGTTATTTAGATTTAAGAGAGTCTATCTGTGCTAAGTTTAAAAGGGACAATGGACTAACTTATACACCTAATCAAATTGTTGTCTCAACAGGAGCAAAACAGAGTATCATGAATGTTGTGATGTCTTTGGTTAATCCAGGAGACGAAGTGATCATTCCGGTTCCTTACTGGGTGACTTATGTTGAGCAGGTGAGATTGGCAGGAGCTGTTCCGGTTTTGGTCCAGGCGACTTTAGAGCAAGACTTTAAAATAACTGCTGATCAATTAGAGGCGGCAATTACGCCTAAAACTAAATTGATGATCTTCAGTAATCCGTGTAATCCGACAGGATCTGCGTATTCACATGAAGAGCTTTCTTCAATGGCTGATGTGATTGCAAATCATCCGAATTTTTATGTGATTTCAGATGAAATTTATGAACACATCAATTTTGTTGAAAAGAACATTAGTCTGGCATCTTTTGACAAAGTATACGATCAAACAATTACCATTAATGGGGTATCAAAAGCATTCGCCATGACTGGATATAGAGTTGGATACATAGGAGCTCATATAGAAATTGCGAAAGCATGTAATAAGATACAAGGCCAATTTACTTCGGGTACAAGTTCTATTTCTCAAAGAGCGGCTAAAGCAGCTGTTGAAGCAGATCCGTCAGAAATCAAATTCATGGTTGATGCTTTTCACAAGAGAAGAGACTTAGTACTTGAGAAGTTGGGAGAAATTGATGGGATGAAGATAAATGTTCCTGAAGGAGCATTCTATGTATTTCCTGATGTAACAGCATTTTTTGGAAAATCATACAGAGACTTCAAGATTGAAACTGCAACTGATTTGACAATGTATCTTTTAGATGAGGCGCTTGTAGCATTAGTGACTGGAGTTGCATTTGGAGATCCAAATTGTATTAGAATATCTTATGCCGCGTCAGAAGAAGTTTTGGTAGAGGCAATTTCAAGAATAAAATTAGCATTAGATAAATTAGCATAATGGCTTCAGTTTCAAACATATTTAAATCATTTGAGGGCAAGAAAGTAATTGTCATTGGTGATGTGATGGTTGACACTTACATTGAAGGAAGTGTAGACAGAATGTCTCCTGAGGCTCCCGTTCCTGTTGTTAATTTTGAAAAACGAAGTAGTAGATTAGGTGGGGCAGCGAATGTTGCTCTGAATCTAAAAGCATTAGGAGCAGAACCTATCATATGTACTGTAATTGGTAAAGATGAGCAAGCAGATTTGTTCATGAAACTGATTAATGAAGCTCAATTATCACCAAAAGGAATAATTCCGTTTGATGATAGAATTACTACGGTAAAAACAAGGTTGATTGGTAATAACCAACAGCTTCTTAGGGTTGATCATGAGAGAATTGAACCAATTTCGTCATCAGCAAGTTTTGCTATGGTTGAAAAGGTGAAAGCCTTTTGTGAAAGAGATGAAATCTCGGCTATTATCTTCCAAGATTATAATAAAGGAGTTTTAACTAAAGAATTAATTAGT
>JBLFXO010000330.1:0-3968 GCA_047609865.1 Arenicella sp. | reverse complement strand
CAAAATATGAACAAGAAAGATTTCAATATGGAAAGCGGAATGGTTTTCTCTAACCTTTTCTCTTCTTGTGAAAAAGTTGGTGATCATGTCATCAATGTTTCTGAAGCGATTGTAGGTAAGATTTAAGAAATCAAACTACTTCTATAATTAGAGCCAGTCCTTTAAACGACTGGCTTTTTTGTTTTAAATAATAATGCTACATTGTTATCTACTTAAACCAAAAACCCACTACAATGGCAACTATTGATATAAGCGTAAAGAAAAACTCTCTAGGAAAAGGTGAATTCGAATGTGCTAAATGCGGAAGCACTCAAAGTTATGAAGACACTAGAAAAACAACTGTAACAAGACTTTTTGGAATCATCCCTATCAAAACTAAGATTAAGGATACAAGAAAATGTGGTGGTTGTAAAGACAAGACTGAGTTGAAAGCAGAAGTTGCTGCTCCAGTTGAGGCGTAACCAACTGTTTATTTGCCAGTTATTGTGATATGAATCCCAAATCACTCTTAATACTTCTTTTCTTATTTACAAATTCAAATTCTTGGACCCAAGAATTGTTCAATAACGGCTATTTCAGAGTTGAAAAAGACTCTGTCATTAGAGTTGAATTGGATAATTATATTGATTACTCGTTTGGCTTAAACGAAACTGTTGTCCTTGAAATTAATTTCTCGGAAGGAATCTTTTTTTTGAATGGGATTGCTCGAACTTTTAAGGGGTCAATCCCAACTAAAGATGAGTTAAAATATTCAACTTCACCTTCTAATTACTTTGTTGAATATGTACCTTTTCAAGATAATTCTTTCATTCTAAATTCTTTCAAAGCTTCAGAAACCAATTTTAATTGGGCATTGGAGTCCAGAGAGTATCCTGGTGAAGATTCAGTTGATTTTGATGGCAATATTCCATACCCTGTTTTTCAGAAAGGAAAATCAAATTCTAAAATATATTCGGAAAACGGCATTTCGTTTGAAAAGGACAACGAGTATATAAACTACTTCTATCTCAATGGCAGAATAGGTGCAGTGGGTTTAACAAAACTAGAATATTCGGATTATACTACTTGGATAGATTATTTCGAATTTGAAGAGAACAAGATGCAATTTATTAAGACCGATTCTTTTCAATTTAATGAGGCTGGATGGTTGAAACCAATGCATGTTAATTTTAAAGGAAATAAGTTTCAACCAAAACTACTGACTCGAGACCGAATAATACACTTGGAGAACAAAGGATGGAGCTTGTCTAAGATCAACCGTCATTATTGTTATTATCACTTAGACCCAATTCCAGAAATCACAGGATGTGACACTATTTTCAATCTGCCCTTTGCAAAGAATCTTATAATTGCTAAAAAAAGGAATAACCTTGGCTATAAAGTTTGGTTTCCCGAATGGCATTATCTTAAGGATTACCTCAGTGAAGACGCAAAGAAGATAGAAGTGAGAAACTATTTCTCAAAAGGTGATGAAAATAGATCCAATTACGCATTCGTCAGTCTAGATGATACCATCCATTATCTGATAAGCGCAACTACAAAAGAACCAAATAAAAGTTACGCTCAAAAGATTGATACGAACGACCCCTCGACCGGTATTCCTTTCAATCATTACCCTTTAGAAAAAGAGCCTAATTATACTTTAATCCTTGATTAACTAACCTCTTCTCTCAACGATCCTTTTATAAATGACCGCTGCCGTTGAAGCTCCAAAAATTGGTGCAAGGACATAAACCAGCAACCAGCCTATTCCGTTCAAAGAGAAGGCCATATCCCATCCTGCGAAAAAGCTAAATAATCTTGGCATGAAATCACGTGCAGGGTTAAATCCTGCTTGAGTATACGGAGCTAAAAAGAAGATAAGAATGGCTAATAGAACCCCTATCAATAGAGGATGAATCAATTTAGCTCTCTTCACATCAATTTTGATAATTAAATAGATACCGAACATCAATAAAAAGGTGCCGATTGCCTCAACACCCATGGCTGCCCAGATGTCAAAATTTGCGCTCTCAGTATAATACTCACCTAAAAATCGAGCATTACCAGAAGTCTGGAATCCTATGTACGAATGAAATATTAAATATAGAGCGGCAGCGGCAACAAACGCACCTAGTAATTGACCTGTAAAATAAGAGAGAAGATTCTTTCGTTCAAAATCTGCACTCAACCAAAAACCAATCGTTACCGCTGGGTTTAAATGTGCCTTTGAAAATGGAGAAGAAACAATGATAGCTAAACACACGCCACCACCCCAAATAGGAGCGATCTGCCAAAGAGTTAAATCTTGAATGAGGATTGACCAAGCCACTGAGCCACAGCCCACGAAAACTAGAATAAAGGTTCCGAGAAATTCACCGAATAGGCCACGCATAATTTAGTCTGGCAAATGTATCAAAAGAAATCTAGTTGTTTGATCTTATCAATATGATTTAGGTAGATCACAAATAAGAGGTTTGTTCTCGATACGATTGCATCTCTAGCGAGATGAAACCTTTCGAAAAAGGATGTCCTTTTATTTCTTTATCAATTGAGACATCAGACTTTCACCTGACCTAAACGCCGACAGTGCATTCTGCACATCCAAATCGTCTTGTAGGTAAATGGAGTAATAACCATTCTCTTGCCAAACATGTCTTGCAATTTCAGCCTTGATTCTGTTCTTAATGGTCCTTCTTGAAGTTACCACATCCATAGGGTCAGGATCAATCCCTAAGGTCCCTGAATAAGCAACGAAGTCTTCAAAAATCGTTGGAGTTATTTTGAAGTTCTTCTTGAATTTGATGAAGTCTGTGAAAGACGCTCTCTTAGTATCCAATACCTTGAGTGCGTAATGATTGAATGCACTCTTGTAATAAAGTGATGTCAAGTAATAAGAAGCCCCAACCGTATCATTTGGTACAAACTTATCAGGATAGATTCCACCACCACCATAAACAGTTCTGCCACCTTCAGTAGTATACTTTAAGTTCTCATCATATTTGATGCTGTCTTCATTCATTAACTCTCCACTTTCATATCTAGCGTAATAATCGTTCTCATAATCAACTTCTCCGCCATATGGCTTTTGAATTGATCTTCCTGTTGGCGTATAATATCTTGAGATCGTCAATCTTAAAGCAGATCCGTCAGTGAATTCAGATTGGTCTTGCACCAATCCTTTTCCAAACGAACGTCTTCCCATGATCAATCCTCTATCGTTGTCCTGAATAGCTCCCGCAACAATTTCAGATGCTGAAGCAGATAAGGAATTGATAAGAATGATTACTTCAGTGTCTTCTAAAATCCCTTTTGAAGTGGAGTAATACTCTTTTTTCGGGCTCTTTCTACCCTCAGTGTAAACAATCAATTTTCCTGATTCTAAGAATTCATCAGCAATGTCAGTGGCCGCAAACATTAATCCACCACCGTTATTTCTAAGATCAAAGACTAGTTTCTTCATTCCTTTTTCTTTCAACCTCACGGCCGCTGAATGGAACTCTTCAGATGAATTATAAGTGAAGCTGTTTAGTTTAATGAATCCAACCTCATCATCTAACATCACTGCCGCATCAATACTACTGATAGGAATTGATCCTCTCGTAATATTCAAAACTTTAGCTTGGCCTCTTCTGAAAACTTTGACTTTAACATTTGTTCCAGCTTCTCCTTTTAAGTAATCTTGAACATCTGATGTTGTGATATCCCATCCTGTAAAAGTGGTATCGTCAATTTCTATAATTCTATCCCCAGCTAACATTCCAGCTTTTTGAGAAGGAGAACCAGGTAAAACATGAGTAGTTGTTAAAGTATCATCATGAATCAAGAATCTAATTCCAACACCTCCAAAGTTTCCGTTCAGTTGCTCATTCACAGCATCAAGATTCTGTGCTGGAATATAAGCTGAATGCGGATCAAGCTTCTTAATCATTCCTTCAATTGAACTTTCAATTAACATCTCATGATCAACAGAATCAACATACTTATCT
>JBLFXO010000329.1:0-3974 GCA_047609865.1 Arenicella sp. | reverse complement strand
CTACCTCAGGTGTGCATCCGCCATATAAATCAATAGCAGATTGAATAGCGTAAAATCTTGCGTCCGCAAAATCAGAATTGTCACTCAAGTAAATCGTCAAGTTTCTAAATGCAATTGAACTTGCAATGTCAAAGTCTTGTGCTGTGACTGAATATGCATCTGAATTATCATTTGCTCCAGTACCTCCTTCAACTAATAGGTAATACCAGAAATTTTGAACGCCAGAATTGCTGTGTACCCCACCGTTATCACCTCCAGTTAAACTCGCCCAGTTTGTTCCGAAGTAGGTGTCAGGGTCACCAAATGAATTTGGATTTGACATTGAACGTAAAGGTGATCCTATATCTTCACCTATGTCCCAATTCCAATTTAACGGTCGAGCAAAGTTTTCAATTGAAGTTCCGAAAATATCAGAAAACGATTCGTTCAATGCCCCTGACTCTGCGTTGTAAATAAGATCTGCTGTAAAAGAAGTTAAACCATGACTCACTTCGTGTCCTGCGATATCTAATGCTGTTAGTGGACTCCATGAAGTTCCATTTCCATCACCATATGTCATTCTTTGTCCATCCCAAAAAGCATTTGCGTAAGCAACATCATAGTGCACATAGCTGTTCAATGCAAAGCCGTTTCCATCAATAGAATTTCGTCCGTGTTGCAACCAGTAGTAATCATAGGTCATTTCAGCTCCCCAATGCGCATCAGTCGCATATTCGTCTAATTGTGGATTGGCGTTGTCCCAAAAATTATCATCATCTGTAAAATCAACTGAAGCACCATATGAAGTTCCTTCATTCATGTCATATGTATTAACTCCATCTCCTCTTGAAGTCTCTCTTAATCTGAAAGACCCTCCAAAGCTATCTCCCATAATTGATTGAGAACCACTGTATGCTGTTTCAGCTGTACCAGGAACATCAATTGAATGAAACACTTCATTAACAAATAGAATTTCTCCATTTTGTGCATCCACATAAACTTCATGTCTTGACACAGGTGTGTGTGCGTAGATATTGAATTTATACGCAAGTCTAAATGAACTTGATCCAAAACTTGCAGCCTTTGATACATAAACCAAATCCCCTTCAGGGAAATAAGTTGCGTTCATATCCCCGGATTCTCTTTTGACGTGACTTTCTTCAATCTCCAATTCCCATTTGTAGACTTCTGCATCAATAAAACCAAGAGCTGAATTTAATGCTCCATCCTCTGACAATGAAACCGAACTTGCTGCCCCTAATGATGCGTAGATCAATCCATTCATTGAAATTACTTTGTCATTCTTCACATGTACAATCCATTTCGCATGCTCAATAGGAGAACCATTATAAGTTTGCTGGTAACGGTAATGTTGTTGTCCAATTTTATCTTTTTCAATATTCATCAGGATGAAATCCATTCCTGCATCTAATTTGAAAGCAGATTTCGTCCACGACTTAAAATCATCCTTATCAATTTGTGAAGTAGGTTTAAATTTGATAAAAGAAGGAGCCGCAGAATGCTTACTTGTTCTAACAACATCAGCAATGTCAAAAAGTGCTGCCGCTTTATTTCCTCGATATACTTCTTGAGCAGTTGAGGTAATAGACAAGAATAGTAAAAAGGCACAAAGACCTAGTTTTGCTTTGATAGTTTTCATGGATGTGGTTTGAGACACTGAATATACCGAATAATCAGTGCTTATGCAATCCTTTGTCGTTTAAATCATGAAAAATATACATCTCTATTCACAAGCGTTAAAAAAGAGAGGAGGAATTAACATTTTTAGACCCTAATTTGACTAATACATTTTTGGGAGAAACAAATAAAATATGCCTATATTTATCGGCCCAAAGGCCCTTTAAACTAAAGCAGATATATGTCGAAAATTCTGATTATTGATGATGAAAGAAGCATCAGAAGAACATTAAAAGAAATTCTTGAATTTGAAAAGTACGAAGTTGAGGCAGTTGAAGATGGAATTGCTGGGGTAAAGGAAGCTAAAGCTAATGCTTATGATGTGATTTTCTGTGACATTAAAATGCCTCAAATGGATGGGATGGAAGTTTTGACCAAATTGAAAAATGACGGTTTAGAAACTCCAATCATTATGATATCTGGACACGGAAACATTGAAACCGCGGTAGAGTCAATCAGAAACGGAGCTTACGACTTTATTGAAAAACCACTTGATTTAAATAGAATCTTAGTAACGATAAAGAATGCCTTGGAAAAAACTGATTTAGTTGAAGAAACTAAAGTTTTGAAGAAGGTTATAAAAAGACAATCAAAACATTCAAGCATTGTTGGGGAATCAAAACCTATTCAAGATATCAGAGATATGATTGAAAAAGTTGCTCCTTCAGATGCCAGAGTTTTGATTACTGGGCCTAACGGTTCAGGAAAAGAATTAATAGCACGCCAATTACATGATCAGTCAAACAGAAGAAGAGGACCTTTCGTAGAAGTTAATTGTGCGGCAATCCCTTCTGAGTTAATTGAGTCGGAATTGTTCGGGCATGAAAAAGGAGCATTTACTTCGGCTATCAAACAGAAGAAAGGAAAGTTTGAATTAGCAAGTGAAGGAACTTTATTCTTAGATGAGATTGGTGACATGAGTGCGTCAGCTCAGGCTAAAGTTCTTAGAGCTCTTCAAGAAAATAGAATTACTAGAGTAGGTGGAGAAAAGGATATTAAAGTAAGCCCGAGAGTTGTTGCTGCAACAAATAAGGATGTGAGAAGGATGATTGAGAACGGAGAGTTCAGAGAAGATCTTTATCACAGGCTTTCAGTAATCGTGATAGAAAACCCTTCTTTGAATGATAGAGCAGACGACATTCCATTGTTGGCTAACTTCTTTATTGAAAAGTTATGTCAAGAACACGGTATGGCCTTGAAATCATTTACTGCTGATGCTCTGAAAGCATTGCAAGACGTGAATTGGACTGGTAATATCAGAGAGTTAAGAAATATCGTAGAACGTTTAATTATTCTTTGTGATAATGAAATCTCTGCTGATGATATTAAGACATTCGTAACTTCAAAATAGTTAGATGCAAATTCCTGATGAATCAAAAATTTTTGAAATTTTAGACTTTGCTCTAACTGAAGATATTGGTGATGGGGATCATACCTCACTATCTACAGTACCAGAAGAGGCAACAGGTAAAGCGAAACTTTTAGTTAAAGATGAAGGTGTTTTGGCCGGAGTTGAGTTAGCTAAAATTATATTCCATAGAGTTGACCCAAACTTAAAAATTGATGTTTTAATTGAAGATGGTACAGCGGTAAAGTTTGGAGACATTGCTTTTCATGTATCAGGTTCTTCTAGATCCATATTGAGCAGTGAGCGATTAGTACTCAACTTCATGCAAAGAATGTCTGGTATTGCAACTAAGACCCATGAACTTGCGCACCTTATCGAAGATCTTCCAACGCAATTGTTAGATACTCGAAAGACAACGCCATGTGTTCGGCTAATGGAGAAATGGGCTGTCCTAATTGGCGGTGGGAACAATCATAGATTTGCTCTATACGATATGATAATGATTAAGGATAATCATGTCGATTATGCGGGTGGAATCAAAAACGCAATAACTAGAACTAATCAATATTTATCCTCAAAGGGCAAAAACTTGAGAATTGAAATCGAGACAAGAAACCTTGATGAAGTAAAGCAAGTTGTAGAAGTTGGAGATGTTGATAGAATCATGTTAGATAATTTCTCTCCTGATGAAATTAGAGAAGCTCTTACCATAATTGATTCTGGTCAATATGAGACTGAGGCATCTGGCGGTATAAATGAAGACACTATTCGGGCTTATGCTGAAACCGGAGTCGATTTCATTTCTTCAGGAGCATTGACGCATTCTTATCAAAGCCTAGACCTTAGCTTAAAGGCTGAGTTTGACTTTTAATCGAAAACTACAAAACATTTAATCAAAAAAAAGGGAGGCCATTTAGCCTCCCTTTTTTTTTATCTTTTTGGAAATATC
>JBLFXO010000328.1:0-3977 GCA_047609865.1 Arenicella sp. | reverse complement strand
TACGTTATTCAAATGGTTATTGTTAGGCCCAGGTAATATTCCAGCTTCAACTATCCATCCGAGACCAACTTTCTTCATGATGTAGGACTCATAACCAATTGCCGCGCCGAAAGGAAAGAACTTAGCGTTTGTATTTATAACATACTGCGTATATAAATCAAGACCTACAATATTTGGAAAAGGTTCTAAGACGTCATCTAATTTCTGTCCAAAACCAAGAAGACCGTGAGCATAGAGTCGGCTGTATTTTTGAGAAGACTTTTTGCCAAACAAATCAGTAGACACTTTATACCGCAACGTCTTTACTTTGCTCATTCCAAATCTAAATATTGATTGCGTAAAATAGCTTGATATTGCTTCATTTTTGTTTTTAGATTCTAGCTCTACTAGTAATCCATCTGGATCAACCGCCGAAATCATAGCGTCACCAAAATTGTAATAAGTCACTCCTGTTGAAAAACCAATTTCTGCACCAATTCTTCGCGAAATATTGGCAGGGATTAATGTCATAGTTTTATTACTCCCTTTTTGTCTCAAGGCTAATTTTTGATTTTCAGAAGATACTTTTGAGTTGAAATAATAGGTCATGTTGATTCCTATATCTCTGGATTTCTCTGCAATGTAAATTGATTCTGTGATAGGATTTCCATTAATTAATCCATCAGTGATTCTTTCCGCGAAGTGCAGCCTCGAATGAAGATTCGCACTAAATTTCGGAGACATGATGGTCGCATCAAAACCAATCGCAACAGCGGTTAAATTGCGGGTATTTAAACTGACGTCATAAGTTAATCCAGCTCCCCACCAAGTATACGAAGGTTTATCAAGTAGCATTTCATAGCGAACATTTTGAGTAGAGTCTTGCGCATGAGAAGAGAGTGCTGTTAACATCAATACTAAATAAGTAAACTCTCTCATTTCTGCTCTTAATTAAATGAAACGTTAAACCATTGCGTCACCGCTGGAACAGATTGTCCACTTTCCTGGAAACTATAATCACAAGAAGTGATGTTATAAATACCATTCGCATAGTTAATATAAACATCCCCATTTCCTATCTTCTCTCCGGAGCTAACATGGTAGTATATCACATCAGCTTCGTCAGCCGCAATAGTCGTTGAATTAATTCCAGAATAAGTTGTTGTAATATTCGGCTTACCCAAAAAGGTTAATCTTAGAAAGTTGATAGTCCCTCCCCCAGTAAAGGCAGTCAAAATCCAATTCTCCCCTGATTCTGTAATTGTTGTACTGGTGACAGAAATTGTTTGTGGAGTCACATCAGTGACCATGTAGATTTTGTTGTTTTCGTTAGTGCAAGGGGCAGGATTCTCAGCGCAAGTTGGGCATTCAATACCCCCGCAATCTGTTCCCAGCTCATCACTATTGAACAAATTGTCTTCGCAATCAATTGGACCTACCTCGTTAATAAGGTCAATCTCTCTTTCTATTTTTTTTCGGCAAGAAGTTAATCCGAGAAGTAGGATTAAGGCCAAAAACAAAATGTTTTTCATTGATCAATGCTTTGAGGTTCTTCTCAAATATACTTATTGAAATTTGGATATCCAATTAAAAAAATAGCGCCAATAATTTCATTTCTTTCGCAGAAATCTGAGTGTAGCCTTCTTCAAACTGTTTCGTGTAAATCACTTCGACTACTATCACGCTAATTTGGCCAAGATATAATTCTAACACCTGGGCATTTGTTCTAAATTCTTCATCTCATAACGGTCTTTCAGCGCTTATTTCTTTCCCCAACGCCATTGATATGTTAAAATCTACATGTAACATGTCTCTAATACTTAAATTTGGACCGGGAAGAACTCCTATTTCGCCTCCAAAATTAAATCCAAATGTCCTAATGAGAATCGTACGAAACCCAGCCGCAAACCCTAATTTTCTTTTAGGCATATTTGAGTCAATTTCATATCTCAAGTGGTACTCGTAATAAGTGGTGCTTAGAAATTGTTGGACAGTATAAAAATTTAACTCGAAAACGTCATCCATTCTACATCTAAGATTCAATATCCCTTTCGTGTAAAATTGAATAATTGATTTTCTACTGATCGTATTAAAAGATGTTGTCTTAAAAACAACATTAGTAGTTGAGGTAAAACTTGCACCAAATTCTAAGTTTATGTAGTCCATAAAAGAGCTACCATCTCCGGGGGAATACGTAGAATAGAGAGATTGACCAAAGAGTTTTTCACTACCATCATATGCAACACCTACGTATTCAAGATCATTAAAATTTACATAAGAAGAGCCCATATTGAAGCCCGTCAGTAGGCACAATTTGTTTGAAACTTTAGCTGGCACGGAAATTGAAGCTCCTAATCCGACTCCAGATTGATTGGAATGAAATTGCACTTTCCTGTCAAATTCTCCTTCAATCAATGCTACAGAACAGTTCGCCATAAAATCTCTAGTTTTTTCAGGGCGATAAATCGAAAACACTTCTGTTCTAAGGGCGTTATCAACCATTCTGTCAGCAAGGTGGAACCTTCCTCTACATACAAATTCAAACCGTCTAGAAATAAAACTCAAAGATGATTCAATTCCAAACAGGGTTTGATTGTAATCATTTAAGGATATGTGGGCACCCAGGTTTCCTGACACAAATGAATTTTGATTTTCATTTGAAATCTCTTCAAGGATTGTTGTTCTTTGAGAAAATCCACCGAAAGAAATTAATACAAATATTAAAACTATAGTTTGTTTCAAAGCCCTACTGTCAGTTTAAATTCACATGGTACACTGGATCCAATGCCAGAATTATTCCAATTAGATTCACATGCCATAAATGTCATATAAGACTCATCCCGTATCATATAGATCCTTGAAAAACTATGGTAAGTTGAGGATATCGAATTGTGATCAAGTTTGACTTGGCAATTTTCCTCATCAATTGATGTCTCGTATTGCGTGCCATAATACTCTTTGTCCAAGTCTGGAAATTCATAAAAGTTAAACATAACATAGCCTTCCATTCCAAAGTTAAAAGTCACCTTAAATTCACTTTGTAGGGTGTCAATTTCAGCGTCCGTTACGGTAAATTCTAGAGAACTAAAACTAAAAAGACTATCTGTTAAATCACAGGCAGGCGTATATTGCTCGCATGGCTCACAATTTGGACCACAATCAATGCCCCACTCTTCATCATCTATGACGCCATTAAAACATTTCACATCAAAAGATGTTTCTTGAACGGAAATGTCAAGTTCAATTTTTTTTCGGCACGCAGTTAATCCAAGAAGTAGGGTTAAGGCCAAAAACAAAATATTTTTCATTGATCAATGCTTTGAGGTTCTTCTGAAATATACTTAATAAAAATTGGATTTCCAATTAAAAAAATGGCGCCAATAATTTCATTTCTTTCGCAGAAATCTCAGTGTAGCCTTCTTCAAACTGTTTCGTGTAAATCACCTCAGCAGTCAAAATATTTACCAATGACAATTCCGTTTTTGTGTTCACTGAGTAGTAAAGCATATAATGAGTGCGGCTAGTTGTTTTTAAACTGCTATAAAATTCGTCTTTGGCATGCAAACGGTGGGTGAAATTAAACTTCTTAAGAAACTTTTCAACAATAAAATGAACGAGAGCTTCCCTATTAATGATAAGTGTATTTCCTAAAAGCCCTTTATGTTTCTCATTAATTTCATTTGCTATTTGTTCATTCATCAACTGATTTTTGTTATGCAACTTTTTAGTCTTAATCATGCTAAGACCTTCATTTAAAGCTTTTATGATATACTTGTTGAACAAGTACTCTTGATCGTGATCCATTAATTCGTAGAAACCATTGTAATACATATATCCTAAAGTTTGATCGAAGGGGACTTGCTTATCCTTTTTATACAAAGCAGCCGGTTGCAATACCAGAACATGTTGGTTCTTTCTATCCATTACGTGTTTCTTGGTCTTGGTTTTAGTCGTAATAAACATTGCTGTTGTCTCTTTCGGAGGACGCTTGTATCGCT
>JBLFXO010000327.1:0-4020 GCA_047609865.1 Arenicella sp. | reverse complement strand
CTTTTCTCTATCATTTTGCTTTTTCTGACTTTGAACAGAATATAAAATTCCACTTGCTTCGCCTACAGTGAAAGAACCAAACTCAGTGAAAATATTAGGTTCGTCTACTCCATGCTCTTGACATGCAACTTTAATTTGGTAAATAATTTCGTGAACCATGTATTCATAGTCAAAGTCAAACGCCAAAGAATTCTTGATTGGAAACCCTCCTCCAATATCCAAACTATCAAGTGACGGACATACTTTTTTTAACTCACAATAAACTCTCAAACATTTGGTTAATTCGTTCCAATAATAAGCTGAATCGTTTATCCCAGTATTGATGAAAAAATGCAACAATTTCAAAGTGCATCTCGGATTATTTTCAATGTCTTTTTTATAAAACTCTACAATTGATCTATATCCAATTCCTAGTCGACTTGTGTAAAACGGGAATTTTGGTTCTTCTTCAGAAGCTATTCTAATTCCTATTTTACAGTGATTATCTGTTAAAGAAGTTAATCTTTCTAATTCATCATGATGATCAATAATTGAGATAACATTTTCAAATCCTTGGTCAATAACACCAGCAACTGCCGATAAATAGCGATTATCTTTATAGCCATTGCAAAGAATAAAAATATCCTTCTTAATTTTCTCTGAACTAATTAATCTATTTACAATTTCTACGTCATAAGTTGAAGACGTTTCTAAATGTGTGTCATGCTTAAGAGCTTCGTTAACGACATGAGCGAAATGAGATGATTTAGTGCAATAACAATAATAATACTTCCCTTTGTAATCTTGTTTAGCAATCTCTTTATCAAACCACGCTTTAGCACGATTAATGTTTTCACCAATTTTTGGTAAATAGGTGAATTTTAATGGGGATCCATGCTCTGCAATTAATTTCATGAGGTCAATCCCGTGAAAGTGCAGTCCATCTTCTTTCACCTCAAATTCTTCTTGTGGGAAATCAAAAGTTTGATTAATTAAATCTGTGTAGCGCGTTTGCATTTAAATATGTGCTTTTTAAATATTCGGCACAAATCTACATGAAGAATTACTCACGGCATTGATTTTCAATTCAAATCGAACACATTTAAGTAAATATTATATAATACACATATATTCGTAGTGTTTTTCACTTAAAAAATAGCAATTTTATGGGTAGAATCGGTAAAATTCACTTTCAGCTTACATCTTTACGTAAACCACCTTCTTTGTCTCAAAGAATTCTTCTTTAAAAAAGTCAGATAGCTCAATAATTTCTGTGTATCGAGTAATTGATTTCATTTCACCTCTTAGATCACCACCTTTCAAATATAGGATTCCGTTTGGATAACCATTCTTACCTTTTTTCTTGAATTTTTTCGTAACCCAAGGGATAAACTTCGGCATTTGAGTAACGGCTCGGCTCACCACAAAATCAAACTTTTGCTCCAAGTCCTCAGCTCTCTTTTGTCCAGCAAAAACATTCGTTAACCCTAAAGCGGCTTGCACCTCTTTAACAACCTTAATCTTCTTTCCAACAGAATCTACTAAATAGAAATCAGCCTCTGGATACATAATAGCCAATGGGATACCCGGAAAACCTCCTCCAGTTCCAACATCAAGAACTTCTGTTCCTGGCTGAAATTGAATCACCTCAGCTATTCCTAATGAATGCAAAACATGCTTTTCATAAAAAGAATCAAAGTCCTTTCTTGAAACGACATTGATTTGATCATTCCATTCTTTATAAACATCATAAAGCATTGTAAACTTCTGCTTTTGATCTTCTGTAAGATTTGGGAAATACTTGAAAATGATGTCTACGGTAACCATTGTGCGAAATTAGGGATTAGATTCTAGATTCTAGAGTTTAGAGGCTAGATAAAAAGGATTTGGTCAATGAGTGATGAGTATTTAGTATTTAGTATTTAGTATTGAGTATTTAGTATTGAGTATTTAGTATTTAGTATTTAGGGATGATAAGCTAAAAATGAGATTAAACCTCTTCCAAAACTAAATCTATCTTCTTTAGTCTTTGAGCGAATGCTAAGCATCCAGACATTTATCGTCTGGGACGCAGAGAGCGGTCTTTGGTCTAACAGAGAAGAAGATGGCAAATTCATAGAATACTGACATTTATCGTCAGAAGCCATCTAATGAACGGTCTATGAGTCCTCGGCGTAGCCGGGACGCTCTAACAGTGAGGCACGAACGGTCTAGAATCTTAAATTAGCATTTGGAGCTGACAAATTAAAAAGAGGTTGAATGTCTCCAAAACGAAGTCTTTTTTCTTTCTTCTTTAATCTTTGAGCGAATGCTAAGCATCCAGACATTTATCGTCTGGGACGCAGAGAGCGGTCTTTGGTCTAACAGAGAAGAAGATGGCATAGCCATCTAATGAACGGTCTATGAGTCCTCGGCGTAGCCGGGACGCTCTAACAGTGAGGCACGAACGGTCTAGAATCTAAATAGTATCCTTCGTATGCTTCATCATATCTGCCAAGAATGCTCTAGCTCTGAATAACTGAGCTTTCACGGTTCCCAAGGGCAACTTCATGTCATCAGCAATTTCTTCGTAAGACAATTCATCAAAATATCTTTTCTGAATTAAGTCACGATATCTAGGCTTCAACTTCTTTACGATTTCTCGCATCATTTCTACCTTTTGCAAATGGATTGTTTCTTCTGCAGGATCTTTCGCTTCAGTACTTACATCAATTCCAACTGACTCACCATCACTGTTGGTGTACGCCGAATCCATTGAAGTTACTTTGATTCTCTTTTTACGGATGAAATCAATAGCGTTGTTTGAAGCAATTTTGAACAGCCAGGTAGAGAAGGCGAATGAAGGCGAATACTGATGCAAACGATTAAAGGCTTTACCGAAAGCTTCAATTGTCAAATCTTCGGCATCATCCTCAGACCTGATCATCTTCAGCATCATGAAATAAATAGATTCTCTGTACATCTCCATCAAGCTAGCGTAAGCCATTTGATTTCCCTCAAGAGCACTCTCAACGAGTTGTAAATCTCTTTTTCCTTTGTCTGATAGGTTACTTCCTTTTTTTACCATTTACCTGGTTCTCTTCGGTCTGTTGAATAATAAATGAATGGGATCACTATAAAATGCAGCAATTCTAAAAACGGAAACCAAAGAATCAAATCCTTTTCTTTCAGCTTTTTGAATATCAAACCATTAATCCACCAATAAAAGATGTATCTGATTAATAGTATCGCCAACACAAATAACTTCCACTCAAAACTAATAAGCAAAATAACTAAAGAAGCGAACATCAAAATCATGCTGGCCGGGAATATTCCTAATAAGAATTTGTTAATAAGTCTATAACTTCCTGAGGTCGTGAAATGACGTTGTTTTTGCTTCACCCAAGATTTAAAGGTCTCTTTTGGATGGGAGTAAACGAAACTCTCCTGGTCCAATTCAATGCCTACATTCTTTCTTCTTGCAGCATCTTGCATAAACAAATCATCATCCCCACTTTGAATATGGTAATGTTTTTTGAATCCATCCACCTTAAAAAAGGTTGACTTTAAATAAGAAAAATTTCTTCCAACAGCCATATATGGTTTGGCAGCCATTGCAAAACTTAAATAGGTCGCAGCAATGCTTCCGGTATCAAATCGTATTAACTTATTCAAAAGCCCTTTCTTCTTCTCATAGGGGCCATATCCTATCACGATCTCTTTACCTTCTTGATAATTCCCCATCATATGAGAAATCCATTGGTTGGATGAAGGAAAACAGTCAGCATCTATCATCAATAATCGCTCATATGAAGCGCCCTTGATTCCGACCGTTAAAGGAACTTTCTTCCCAAATTTTCTATGTTTGTTCCTTTCTAACTCTATGTATTTCAGCTTAGGATATTTCTCTTGAAAAGCTCTTACTATATGTCTTGAATCATCCACACTCTGATCATTCACAACAATGACCTCAAATTTTGGATAATCTTGATCCAGGATTTTTGGCAGGTTTTTAAAGAGATTATCTTCTTCATTTCTTGCACAAATAATGACAGTGACGGG
>JBLFXO010000326.1:0-4087 GCA_047609865.1 Arenicella sp. | reverse complement strand
CAAGAGGTGGTTCTGACTTTGGGCAAAGTCATAATTTTGAAGATATTATTTACATTTTACATAATTCAAACGAGGTGTTAGAAGATATCGAAAAGGCAGATTCGTAAGTTCTACTTTTTTAGGTAAGATGGCAAAAGTAATTTTGAACCATCCATCACGTAATGAGATCTTAGAATGCCATATTTATTATTCTTTTCAAGATGAACGGATACCTTAGATAATTGAAAAATTAGAAAATATTCAAGAGATTAAATGATAGAAATGAGAAAAGTGAACCACTCAATCTATATTCCGATTTGCAATACTTGAAGAATGTCCCACCCCTCACAAGGCGGTATCGCGTATTGAAACAGTGCCATTCAAATGCTTGAAGCAAACGTGGAACGCAGTGAACGCTTTGCTGAAATTGTTTTTGCGGTGCTGAGAAATAGGCATTTAGCTGGCGGGAGGATCAGGTGGCCTTTAAAGAGAAATATTAAGTTATATTTAACTATGCTTAAACACTTTACCTTATTGATTATCCTATTCTCATGGGCTCAGAAGTCTGTTGCACAAAAACCATCTACTTTATTTGATGATTATTATCAATCTCGGCATTACCATGAGGCAATAGGTGTAGAACTAGCTAAAACGCTTGATGTTGAAAAATGTAAACAAGCCGTGCAAGCCTATTTAAAAGAAAAATTATCGCCTTATATGACCTATGAGCAGAGTTATTTTAAAGCAAATTTTGCTGCTCATTATACCGGAGATTCCACTGTTAATCATTATTTACCTGAGCGATTTGTGTTTATTGAATGTGGTTCAACCATTTTAATTAATGGGTTTATCAGCTATCATATGACGTTTTTATTGGATTCAAATTATCAATTATTGCGCGGCCCCATGCAAATTGAAGATTATGACGCCAAAGAAATTGGCAAGATCAAAAAATTTGAAGAGCTCAAGGCTAAAGTAGAAGCCATGCACGAAGGCTTCGTTACGCCAATAGCCAGCTTTTCATTGATGTATGATTATGAGAGTTTTGAATATTATTATAAGGTCATCAGCAAGTCAGACGGTCAAAAGTACCACGAACGCAAAGTTATGGGTAAGTATTGGAAACGACATGAACAGATGTATAAATACCTACTGATTAACCCTATAAACGGTGAGTCTTTGAAAATGGGATATGAGCTAAGGACGGTAGATACGAATGGGCCTAATTAACCGGTGTGCGGATCTGGTAGCCTTCAGAAAACAATGGTTTAAAAAATCTCAACCTACGTAATATACCCTAAGCAGAACTTTTAAAAAATAGTTTACATTTATTAAAAACAGACGATATGAAAACTATTGCGGGTATTTTCATTCTATGATTCTTGTGCTTGACTGCAAATGCGCTCTGCAGTGGCTGAGCTGCTGCCCCAAAAGGAAGAAGAGATGACTTCACTTTTCAATATAAAATCAAACTACAACAATTTCTTTATCGAACAAAACAGCTGATTACTTGTTTATTAAGGTGAAACATTTTAATAAATAGTGATGAAAGTGATGATGGGAATTTTAATAACGGTAGTTGTGTTGTTTGCCGCAAGTCAAATATGGGCAAAAAGCCTTACCAATAATATTGAGATGTACGAGTATGAGGTGGTCAAGTCCTTTGATAACTTTGAAATTAGAAAGTATGCACCTGCTAACTTCTCTTATGTTACCATTGATGCTAAAACTTATGATGCCTCATCAAGTAAAGGTTTTAGGCAATTAGCGGGCTATATTTTTGGAGGTAATGAGGGTGGGCAAGAAATTGCAATGACTTCTCCTGTTGAGATGGAGATGGATGAGAAAATGACAATGAAATTCATGGTGCCTAGTAAATACGCACTGGACGATTTGCCTGCACCAAACAATAAAAATGTCAAGTTTAAACACGAGCCGGAACGCATCATTGCGGCCATACAGTTTTCGGGATATGCCAATGACGCAAAAATTGAGTTCTACAAAACGGCATTGAATAAACTCTTGTACGTTCATGGTTTAAGGCATAATGGTGAGTATAGTTTTTTAGGGTACAATTCTCCTTTTGATTTTTTTAACCGAAGAAATGAGGTGATTGTTGAGTTGACAGAGATATAGGTTGTTGACAAGTGCTTAATAACCAGCAAAGGACGAAGGCTGTTGTTGGAACTCTCCTGACGATCTGCTTCTGCAGATGTCAGGAAGTGACCAGCCGTAGACCGACCCCGAGCTTTTTAGCGAGTGGGATTGCCCCTAAAAACTACAAATCTTCAACGCCTTCAGTTCCCGGCTCAATAATCTTATTGATCTCTTCTTCCGTTTTATCTAACTTCTCTCTACAAAACTCGACCAACTCTTTGGCTTCTTTTACCTTGTCAGCCAAGTCATCTATCTTGATTTCTTTTTGCTCTAAGAGAGAGACAATTTCTTGTAAACGTTCAAGCGCTACTTCGTATTTCAAGTCTTTCTTTAATGCCATAATTAATTCTTTTTAATGTCTTTTATCTCACTAGTCACAATGCTTGTAGAGGTTAATGTTTTTAGGGTTTTACCTTTTAGGTTTTTACCAATCTGATTCAAATCAATGTCATCAACCGTAGAGATGGTATAGCCTCTTTCTAATAATCTTTGGGGATCTAACATCACCAACAAATCATTGAGTCCGTTTAATTCTGTTCTTCGTTGACTTAGATAATTGCCACTGCTTAATTGCAGTCTATCTAAACGGCTTGGTAGGTCTGACTCCAATGCCAGGTGCAGTTTATTGATACTCTGAGCTCTTACTTTATCTAGCTTTAAGTCAAGCTCTGAACGTTCACTATTGATCAGTTGAGCAAATCCTTTTTGAACTTGATGAGATTCTTTGTTCAACTCCCATTGATGCTCTAACAGCAGCTGCTTACTGTTGTGGATTAGGTATTTCTGCAAGTAATTGAATTCATCTTTGAGTCCGCCTACCATGCTTCTTGAATGATTGAGAATGGCGTCAAATCCTTGTCTCAATTGAGCTGAAAAGGTTCCTATTTGGATATAAAGAAATTCTGCGGCGGCAGTAGGAGTAATGCACATTCTACGGCATACCAAATCGGCGACTACTTCGTCATGCTCATGACCTATTCCTGTTAGCACCGGGATTTTAGTTTCACTAATTTCTTTGGATAGATCATAGTTGTTGAACACATTCAAATCCATCTTTGATCCACCACCTCTAAGGATTACAATTACATCAACATCATAGGTTCGGGCCTCTTTCAAGGCTGCAATGATTTCTGCTCCGGCTTTATCGCCTTGAACAGATGTCTCGAATTGCTTCACAACAAAGTTGGTATAAACTGAATTGGATTCTAGTTTGCTGATGAAATCTCTGTGCCCTGCGGTTCCTGGTGAACCAATTAATGCAATTCGCTTAGCGAGCACTGGTAAATGGAGTGATTTTTGAAGGTCAAATAATCCTTCTTCTTTGAGTTTGTTAATGGTCTCTTGCTTTCTTCTTTCAACCTCTCCGTAAGAGTAGGAGGGGTCGATATCCATCACATTCAGCTTGAGGCCATAAATTTTATGGTATTCAATGCGCATAGAGAAGAGCACCTTGTTACCAGGCTTCAATATCTCATAAATGTCGTTTCCAATCTTGGACTTAATGTTGTTGAATCCTCCTGACCATAGAGTCGCAGTCATTAGTGAGGATGTTTTGTTTTCTACGGTATCAACAAGCTCCAAATAATGATGTCCGTTTTTCTCGTTTGATTTTGCAATTTCTGCCAGTACCCAATAGTTGGTTGACCCAAAGTTTTTGAGGATGAAATTCTCAAGTGATGTGGTGAGTTGAGTGAGGGTGAATATTTTCTTTTCTTCTTGGATGTTGCTAATTTACTTAAAAGAGGTTAAAGGGTTATGAGTTATTAGTGATGAGTTTACTCAGTTCATTGATTCTCCTTTCAGCAGAGAAAGTGAAGGTTGAAAAGAATTCAGAATCAGGGCACTTCGAGAGCCTCAGTGTCCTTTTCCACTGCGTTGAGTTTATCCAGTTCACTGAGCGGATCCAAAGGGCCGGTGCATTTTTTTTCAATACCTAGTTTCTACCACCTCC
>JBLFXO010000325.1:0-4090 GCA_047609865.1 Arenicella sp. | reverse complement strand
GTTATCAGTGTCTCCTTCTTTCAGGTATACTTCTATTTCCATCCACTCGCCATATACTAATGGAAACGAAGTGGCTGTTTCTCCCCAGACTTCTTTCCATTCACAAGTCTGGCATTTTTGATAGTCAGCTTTTACTCTAAAGTTTAATTCACTGCCAACACCTTCTTCTTTGTATAAGTTAATAGAGATTCTAAAAGGATATTTCTCTTTCGTCCAAGCGCCATTATTCCAGAATTCAAATAATGTGAACCAATATAATCGGTCTTCTCTTTCTTTGAAATAGGCAAGGTCCGGGTGCATCTTTAAATTTACTTTTTGATAAATCTCTTTGATGCAATTATTGTCGTGAACACTTAATTGAATACGACCTTTTTTATTTGACCCTTCTTTTATGTGCGGTTCAATTAAATGATATTTGAGAACACTATTGCCAGCACTGTCTGGGTCGTCAACTATAGAAGCCATTCTTTGATCATCATTTCCGTCTTCATAACCAATTTCGACATAGCCAATTTTATCATGACTTTTAAATTCGGTCCAATCACTTTTTTCTGATAGGCTTAGATCGATACCTTCAAAATCAACATTAGAGTACTCTCCATTCGTAAGAGTTGTGTTCTCAAACCCAGTTTGAAAAAGCAGTTCTTCGCTTTGAGTTCCACAGTCTAAACCACAATTATTGCTTTTTTTCTTACAAGAAGCACATGCAATAATCATTATTATTAATAGTCCTACAGGTTTCATAAGTTTTGAATTTTAGTTCCGGTTGGATGAGTGAAATGTTTGATTAAAGTTAGGTGATTTTAGAATGCCGCAGCTTTACAACTGCAGTGGAGCGAAGGGTTAATGCAGTGGCGGTAACACACAGTCTGCCACTTACAGCGAAGCGGTATATCGCCCCTGTACTGCGTTTTATATCCTCACTCCAATAATACAAACGTCATCCACCTGCTCTAAATCACCCTTCCATTCATCAAATGTGTCAGAAATTTTCTGATGTTGTTCTTGCATTGGTAATTCGAAAATATCAAGCAATAGGCGCTTGAAAGGCTTCACCTTATATTTCTTTCCTTTCTCACCTCCAAATTGATCTTGATAACCATCAGTAAGGGAATAAATGATATCACCTTTTTGCAATTCAAATTCACCACCTTCAAAAGGAATGTGGTCATGGTCGTGTTTACCAACAGGCATTTTTTCGGCTTTGATGTCTATCAATTCACCATTTCTTATGACCCAAATAGGATTGCCGGCTGCAACATATTGCATTAGGGTTTTCTCAGGGTTGAATGAAATCAAACTGGCATCCATTCCATCTTTACCTCCTTCAAGAGAGCCATCTTTTTTAAGACGATCAATAATTAATTTACGCGCCTGGTTAAAAATTTCAGCCGGCTTTGTAGCCTTGTTTTCAACCGCCTTTTCAATAGAGGAGATGTTAAGAATACTCATAATCGCACCAGGAACACCATGCCCTGTGCTATCGGCACAGCTGACAGCAAAGTTACCGTTGTCTAGATTACCCGCCCAATAAAAATCACCGCTCACGGCCTCTTTTGGGTTGAAGTAAATGAAGTGTTCACCTAGGTTTTCATTTAGTAAAGCTTCTGATGCTAAGAAGCTTCGTTGAATTCGCTCGGCGTAATTGATGGAATCGGTGATTTCTTTGTGTGCTTCTTCTACGATTTCTTTTTGTTGGGTTATTTCGTGCGTAGCGTTGGCAACTTCCGTTTCGAGTTCTTTTTGACGTTTTTTAAGTTTTGCCGTTCGGCTTCGTAAAAACCCAACTACTAAAAGGGAAAATAGCACAAAATAAAGCAGATAGGCCCACCAACTTTTGAACCAAGCCACTTGTATCTCAAATGAAATGGTTTTGATATCACTCTTTAAACCTCTATTATTTATCGCCCGAACTTCAAACAAATAATCTCCTGAGGGCAAATTCTGATAAGAGACAGATTTATTCTGTGATTCAGTAAAAGTCTTTTCAAGACCTGTTAAACGATATTCATAAGACAGCTTATGACCATTAATTTGGCTCACACCTTGAAAATTGAATGTTAGATGATTGTTATGATAATCGAGAATCATGTCTTGGGGAATTAACAATCCATTTTGACGAATAATATTGCATTCATAATCCATCCAAGTTGTAGCTTCATTAGATAAATTTACTGACGTAAAGTAACATCTGGGGGAAATTGAATCCTGAACTTCTCCAAAATAGAAATAGTCTAGATCGTTAAACTCGTTCGTTAATTGAAGTATTGAATCTCCTATGAAACTATTCCAGTAGAATAAGGAACAATCAAACCCGTCTTGCCCATCCCATCTCGAAACATGAACATTCTTTGGGTCATCAAAGTTGTCAATTTTACATAATGAAAAGGGTGAAGAAACGAATATAGATGTAGAATCATTATTGAAAGAAAATCCATAAATCAGCACCGAAGAAAAATCTTCTATAGTGACAATATGAATTACGCTTGAATCATTTGGCTCCATTTTATTAAGGTTATTTTCAAACATGAAATATGTATCGCCATTTTTATCTATCAATGAATATTTGCGGCTTCCGTCAGGTAACTCAACAGATGTTCTAACTCCACTTGGTTCATTAAAGTCATTATACTTTTTTCCAATTTGTTTTTGAAACCTAGATGGCTCCAACTTAACAACTCCACCTTTACTTGTTGCAATCCAAATAACTTCCTCTCTGTCCACGCAGATATTATTAACTGGTAAATCCGTTTGATAAATTTTCTCCGTATTATCATTTTTTACTCGGTAAATTGAAAAACCCGTCCTATACTGGCCACTTAACAAATAGAGATATTTATTCTTCACAATTACTTCGACAATGTTTTTATCTTCAAATAAAATCGAAAATCTATTTTCTCTTCTAATGCATAAACCACTATCGTTAACGCAATAAATATTGTCCAAGCTATCCATAAATAAATAAGAATAACCGGTAGATTTGAATCTTTCCATCTGCTCCCCATTCCAAGCAATTATGTCAGGGTTTGGATCACTTGGACTTGGATAGAAAGTTAACCAGCTAATATTATTTTTGTCATGAAATACTTGGGCGAGATTGTCCTTCTTTAATGGGAGAGTCGAGATTATTTTTTCACGGAAGCTAAATTGATGTATCCCACCATCCTTACTTCTAAACCACAACCCCTCGTTATTGTCTTCAATAAAGTTTTGCTGCGGCCAATAAAGACAAGTGTTTTGAAGCCAAATATCTTCTATTCTATTAATTTCATTCGTAAAAAAAATCCCTTTCGATTCTAGATAATTGCTGAGATTAAGTGTATCTCCTTTTCTATATCTTTCAATAATAAGTGATTGAGACTCATCATTAGAATAGGCTCTCCATAAGTAACCAAATTTATCTCTGTAAGGATAAAAATTTAAACTTATTAAGGTTGTATCATCTTTAACGGTATACGCCAATTCATTTGGAGCATTTTCAGCATGCTTTCTTACCCCTTGATTATCTGCCTCATAAACTCCCCAATAATATTTTTCATTTACTTTCTTCCAGGATCCTAGTGGTGCCCATTGAAAGACAAACTCTTCACCATTTATTTGGTCAATGTGGTCGCCGTAAAAACGTGTAAATCCTTTTCCATTTCCAACCCAGATTAATCCTTTGTCATCTTGAAACACTCCTTTGGCGTCAGAATGCATTAAGCCTTCCTTTTTTGAGAAAGTCTTCTCAATGTAATATTGGCTTTTAGCTATATGTGGCGTAAAGAGAAGAATGCATACAATTAAAGAATTTATTAATAGCCTAATCATTATATTTTCAATTAAAGAATTTGGGTGCAAATACTGCTTTTTTCTAAGTAAATGTAATAATAATTATTTGTCGCCATAGAGAACAATTTCTTTTCTCCTGATCACACTCAGACACCATAAAGATTTCATCATCAACATACTCTAAATCAGCCTTCTAATCATCACAACGAACTTCACAGTAACAGGAAAATCATTTTCAGTATAACTTCCTATTGAAGCTTTGAATTTCTTGCCTCCGGCGGCTTGAGCTTTTTTACATTTGAAGAAGTTTATCATTTGG
>JBLFXO010000324.1:0-4096 GCA_047609865.1 Arenicella sp. | reverse complement strand
GCAAGAATTGCAAGAGGTGAAGTTGTGGAGTCTAAAAATGTAGCCCCCGCTGATATTGATGCTTTAGTGATTCCTGGAGGATTCGGTTCGGCAAAGAGTTTTTCTAAATGGGCTTTTCTAGGACCAGAGGGAGAGATTGATGATGAGATTAAACTGCTGATTGTAAGCATGGTGAACATAGGAAAGCCGGTATGTGCTTTATGTGTTAGTCCTGTTTTGGTTGCAAAAGCTTTAGAAGGCTCTGGAATTAATGTGAACATGACTTTGGGTTCAGATCAAGAGAGTTCTCCTTATGATATCCCTGGTTTTAATGCTGGGATTGAAAGTGTTGGAGCAAAAGCTGAAATGAAAACTATTAAAGAAATATTGATTGATTCTGAAAACAAAATTGTCACAGCTCCTTGTTATATGATGGATGCGAATATATTAGAGATAAGAAATAACGTTAAGCAAGCAATAGAGGCTACCGTTTCTTTAGCGTAGCACGCATTAACAAATCGGTCTCAGAGTGGTTGTTGGCATAAGCATGAATTATTGTGCTTATTTCCTTGAATCCATTCTTCTTATAAAATTTAATACCTTTTTCGTTTTCAACATTCACAAAAAGTTCAAGAGTAGATTGATTTAACTCTATGGTTCGTTTTTTTGCAAAGTCAACGGCATGTTGTCCAATATTCAGGTTTCTGAAATCATCCAATACGTAGAGCTTGGATAAAATGACTTTTCCTTTTTCAAATTCTAGACCGAGATATCCAACCGCTTGATTTTCAGCATAGAAAAGATAGTATTCATGATTAGATTCAACTTGCTTTTTTATAGCCTCAGTTGACTGATAAGTTGCCAAGTAAAAATCAATATGATTCTTTGGCATTTGGGGATAATAGAATTTATGAAATATTTCCTCTGCTAATTCAGCTACTTTCAGAATTTCAGTCTCATCTTTTACTCTTTTCATCTCAGGCATACCTCAAATCTAATGGGTTTGGTTTTCAATTCTGAATGCCGCCGTGTTTTCATCAGGATTCTCAATTCTTTTGAAGCCAACTGATGCTAATAGTTTTTTTGAAGGTTCATTATCAATGGCCGTATATGCTTCAATTGCTGTGAGTTCCATTTGTTCAAACGCTACTTTAATGACAGCCTTGGCGCAAATTTTCCCAATAGATTTCCTTCTAAATTTCTCTCTCAAGACATAGCCGAGCTCTCCTTGGTCGTTATCAAAGCCTCTGTAAAATCCAATTGTTCCGGCAAGTTCGTTGTTGTGATAGATTCCCCAATTTATACCTGAGTGTTCTTCATACTGTTTCTCTACCTTCTCGATTAAAGCCTTAGCGCTTGTTTTTCTTTCGGGAGGATAGTAAGTACACAATTCTTCAACCTCTTTCAAGTCAGAATTGGAAATTGCCTTTAAGATATAATCTCCGACTTCTAATTGCGGATGCTTTTTGAAAACTTCTTTATTCACGATTAATGACTTTTGTGAGTGCAATAGTTAAGGAAAATCCAACTGTAGCCATTGATGCAACAAAAATGAATGTGTAAATAAATCCAACTTCATAATCATAAACATCTAAAAAATAACCTGTGAGTGGACCAAAGAATATGTCGGGTGTGTATCCGATTATTGAGATTATTCCAATTGCAGATCCAGTGATTACCAAAGGTATTTTAGAATTCTGCAGAACTGCGAAATACATTACTCTAGTGGTGTAAACTCCTAATCCAAGCGCTGTGACGCTAATTAAGAAAGCGGTTACACCTATATCTTTAGAACTTATGGAGATGAGGATTAGCGTAAGCACAACAATGAGAACAAATGCCCACTTCATCACTTTGAAAGGTTTTGATCTAGAAACTAAAAATCCAATTGAAAATCCTACAATTGCCCTAAGTACTGATAGGTAAATAGAAGTATCAGCTGCTTCTAAATCTGTCATACCAGCAATTTCGACCGCATATGACGGAATCAAATCGGTGAGCCTGTAAGCTGAATAAGCACAGACTACAATTCCTGCTAAGAGGTAGACTTGAGGGTATTTGAAACTTGATAAAAAGTCTTTGATTCCGAATCTCTTTGAAGCCTTTTGTTCTCCATTTTTAAGAAGGAGGAGTATCAATACTCCAACAGAGGCAACAAAAAAGGAGCAAAAAAGAAAAATGTTTTTTAATCCTTCAGTTTTCAATTCAAGAGCATTGTCATCAGCTGTTTCAGGAATGAACAAAGAAAATATATAAGTTCCTGAGAGTCCGATTAAAACCGAAATTAGAGCTCGGCCGCCATCAAGAAATCCAAATGCTTTGCCTTGATTGTCTTGGCCTCCCCAAATTCTTGTTGCTTTATGGAGGGCAGCCCACATTAGTAAGATAGTTGTTACACCCCAATAGCCATAAAGCAATAGTAATCCACTTAAAGAAGGAATGGTTGCCAAATAGAATCCACCAGCAGAAGTTAAGAGCATGGAAGTTCCAATGAGATATGATGGCTTGAACTTATCTGCGAAATAACCTCCGAATATGTAGGCGAAAATTGCCACGATTCCAAAAGTACTGTAGCAATATCCAAGCTCTTCATTACTAATTTGAAATACTTCTAGGTAGGATGGTCTAAAGATTCTGACCAAAATGAAAGGCAATGCAAACGCCGCCTCCCCAGCCATGATAAGAAGTATTATTTGAAAAATGGGATGTTTAGTTCTACTTAAGATGATTTGAATATAGAGTTTTTTTATCTTTGCTCGCAATTGATTTGAAATGAAGAAAATTTACAAGTGGTTATTGAACACGATCCCTAGACCTTGGCTGATTAGATTGAGCTACGTGTTTAGAGTTGTTGCTGCTCCTTTTTATAGAGGAGATAAGGTCGAGTGTCCTGTTTGTGAAAAGTCATTTAGAAAGTTCTTGTCCTACGGATCTGATGTCGCGCATAGAGACAATGTTCTTTGTCCCTATGACTTAACATTGGAGAGACACCGGTTAATGTGGCTTTATCTCAAAGAAAAGTCTGATTTCTTTACTAAACCAGAATTGACCGTGATGCATATTGCGCCGGAGCAATGCTTTCATAAGAAATTCAAAAAGCAAAAGAATCTGATTTATAAAACAGGAGATTTACTTTCACCAATTGTTGATATGCATTTTGACCTTCACGATATTCCACTAGAGGATAATCAATATGAGGTAATCTTCTGTAATCATGTGATGGAGCATGTGAAAGATGATTTGAAATGTATGCAAGAGCTTCATAGAATTATGAAGCCAGGAGGCTGGGGGATAATGCAAGTGCCAATTGACTCTACAAGAACTGAAACTTACGAAGACTGGTCAATTACATCTCCTGAAGAAAGAGAAAAGCATTTTTGGCAATATGATCATGTCCGCCTTTATGGTGTGAACTATGCTGATAGATTGAGAGAAGCAGGATTCACCGTTGATGTAATAGATTATTCTGAAGAGCTTCCTAAAGAGAAATTTGAGCGTTATAGAATACCTAAGACCGAATTACTATACGTAGTTAGAAAAGAAGCTTAGTTTTCGGGGAAGAAGTCGTTGGAATGAAGGACGTCAGCTAAGCCCATGTAAATCAGTAATTTCTTAATTCGTTTTGTTCCGCTAGAGGTCAACCCCATGGAATAAAAATTTGCCTGATCCATAAAGGTTGTTTTACCAGTGATAGTTGAAATCATTATTTGGTAGTTAACTTTTCCGTGCAAATACCAATTAAACTCAACATTATAATGACTAAGATTGGATCTGTTATTAGTGAGTGATTTCTTCTTGTCGACAATTTTTTTAAATTTCTTTTCTTCTTTAGCAGTTAGCTTTCTGTTCACTAAAACTTCATTCTCGATTTCATTTTCATTTGCCACCATTTCTTTAGAAATTTGATTGCTGACCTTTATGTAAATGCTGTCGTATGCGGTGATAGTTAAGCTTTGTGAATAAGAGAGGGTGGGGAGTGCAATTAATATGAAAACAAGGCATTTCATAATCAGAATTTAAATCCAATGATACAAATATCATCAACTTGTTCCAAATTCAATTTCCAATTTTGAAATTCTTTAAGAAGCATTTCTTGCTGAACAATCATAGGTTCTTT
>JBLFXO010000323.1:0-4125 GCA_047609865.1 Arenicella sp. | reverse complement strand
AAAAGCAAGCGTTGCAGCTTCACCTGAGGGCGAACAAAATCAATGGGGAATGTTCATTCAAGTCCTTTCTATGGAGATTGCAGTCTTGAAAGAATTGAAAAATTAGGACAATTGTAATATAGTTACAACTTCTTTATAAGAATCGTAGACTTATTAAAATCAGCAGCAGAGTTTATTATTTTGCGATAGTCTTCATAATACTTTTTGTCGATATTCAATTGCGCGTAATACTCATATACATCAATAGTAATTGTATTCCCTTCTACTGATAATTTAGATTTGAATCCAGCAATTTTGTGATCGCCATCATCTTTAAATACGTTGTCAATATCACAGCCTTGATTTTCAACATAAGTATAACCTTCAGGAACCTCAATGCTAATGGTGAACTGGTATGACTTATTGTATGTAGAAGTAATATTTTGAACTCTATACTTTTCTGAGTATAACTCATTCTGCGGTCCTAAAAGTGTCCCAACATTGAGAATTAAATTATCTCCAACTTGCTCATAAAATGAGGAACTTACAACATCAGCTTCATATTCTCTTTTACAATCCTCATCAGCACACTTAGTGACAACTCCCCATGCTTCTTCATTAACCAAACTTACTGCAGTTACTTCAGAGTTCGGGTAACGCCAACCTACCAAGCTTTCTTTCTCTTCTCTCAATTCTTCAGCTGTTTCAGTATAATATATCTTCTCATTATAATCAAAAGCAACTTGACCCGTACCAAAACCATCAATCTTAAATTTTGAAGTTCCTTCTTCAATGTCCAAACCGATTTTAATATCTAAGCTTGTCATGTTTCGATCTGGGTTTTTAGAAGGTGTTTCAACAAACCTGGCATTTTCATATTCAGATTCTATAATAACCGCTTTATTTCCAACCAACCATGATGGTACTTGATTAAATTGAAGCATTTGCGACCCGAATGAAATGTACTTTTCTGAATTCTTAAGGAAGATTAAATAATCATCTTGGGTATATCTAGAACAAAACTCTGGATCTAACCAATTATCATACTTGCTGCAAGAGATATGAACTTCGTAGGGAACATGTAATTCTTCTAGTACTATACAAAACGCTTTTGTCAATCCTAAATCATTTCCCATTTTAGAACCTAAAACTTTAAGCCCGCTAGAATACTCTTCTGTATAATCCCACTTAATATCGAATTCTGTTCGGAAAATGTCGAAGGCAAATTTCACTAAATCCAACTCTTCCTCCATTCCTGATTTTCTACACTTCTTTAAAATAGAAGATGCCTTTCTTGCCTCAGTGGCATTAAAAGCAAAAAAATTGGTTTTTTGCTTATTCACAAAATAATTATAAGTGCATATACTAGACTTAGAAGAACCTATTCCCGTAACCTTATATTCTACAAAAGCCCTATTAGCTCTAGGCGTTGAGTACTTTTCTTTCGCAATTGGTTTAATATCTTCGAACCAATACTCTTGCTTGTACTTATCTATTTCACTTTCAAAATCGCCATTGTAAGCAACTGACTCGACATGAACATCTCTCACGGCGCTAACATTTACATAGGCCTCTTTGGTAGGATAATCTTTAGAAAGCAATTCTTTTCCTGTGTCAAAAAGAGGAGTTAGTATAGTATAAGTATATTCTATTTGCCCACCTACTTGGGCACCTTCAATAGCGAACAATTGCAAATCTGAATTTTCTGAATAATCCTCCATCTTCTTAATGTTAGATTGATCTAACTCTACTAAATCCCCATCCTTAGAAATGCTTCTTGCTTTTAACTCAGTAATCTTTCCTCTATTTGAGATTGAAACAACCACCTTATTGTGGTCATCCAAACCTTCTGCTGTGTAAATGTGTACAATTTTGTGCCGTGTAATTTCGCGTTTCTCTTTTGTATGATTGACGTACCTATTATCCTTTAATATCAAAGCGTTAAAGCCCATTGAATCCTTTTCCACTTCAATGAAATCTGCCTCGCTTCTCCAAAAGGTATTGTTCGATAATTGTCCAAATGATAAACTGCTCAAAAGCACAATAAAACTTACTAATAAAAATCTAAATCTCATATCTATTATTTATATTCAACTGAGGTATTAAATACTTTCAAGAGTGACTCTCTGAATTTATTCCATTCTTCAAAGTTTCCTTTTTCAATCCTCAATTTGTCAACCGTTATTTTTCTTTGATAAATGAGTTTATTGCCTTCAACAGAATAGCTGTACCAAATAGATCCAACCTCAAAATTTTCATCCATTTCCGTTGGCAATTCGACCACTTTCATTCCCTCAGGAATTAAATATTCAACGTCCAGGTTCAAAGTTTTCTTAAAATTTAATTCCAAGGCATTTTGGCGATCCTTTTTAATGCGTTTGTCAATAAGTGGTTTGGTGAGATTCAGATTAATAAAGTTACTTTTATTAAAGGTTTTTACATATTCTGAAACATCAAATTCATACGTTAAAGTGCCGCCATCTCTACTCTTCTTGTTCTCGATTTCATATTCTTTCAATATGAATTTGTTTGAACGCAAATTGAGATACTTTTCAATCCATTTATCCTTTTCTAAATTTGCGTTTCCAAAACCATTATTTATTCGAGAGTACTCAAAAGTTTCATAGGTTTTTGAACCTTTTCCGACAAGCAAATTGTCAATATTAACAATGGAAATGATGTCATCAATAATACAATCTTCTGATTTAAATTCTGGCACCGTATAAAGCTGATAACTTCCTTCATTCTTTGAAAGAATTTGTTTCGATAAAATGAATGACGTTGGAATACCAAAAGGTATATAAGAATTTGTAGCATCAAGGATGTACGTTGTATCTAAAATTTCAACGTTAATTACTAAATGATTATCAACGCTTGGAGTTGCATTATTCTCATAAGTATAGGGGAGGGATCTTGTTCCTACCCATCCATGAGAAACTTTCAAATCAGCATATTTCATCATACTGTACATGAGATGTGTCATATCTTTACAATCACCATATCTCTTATTACATATTTCTTGGGCAGGATAAGGAATAAAACCTCTCCAACCACTTTCAAAGGCGACATATCTTATGTTGTCTTGAACCCAATTAAAAATAGCCTTCGCCTTTCCTTTCTCACTCTTTTCTTCTGCTACAATTGAAAGCGTTAATTTTTTCAATTCTGATTCATCTATTGGATCAATCCTTGTAAGTAAAGTCTGATACCAATCAAAAAGATCTTTCACCCCATTTAACACTTGAGTCTTACCATTTTCGTTTGTGTAAGACTTAATAAACGGGACGATATGAGTTGAATGATGAAGAGCGCCAACATCATTTGACTCATACCTATCTGCTTTGGCACCCTTCAGTAGCCATGAATGGGTGACTATATCTCCTTTTTCTTCAGAGCTGTAAATGATTTCATTTTTCTGATCTCCAAACAATGCCCATCCTATATCTACATTTTTATCAACTTCAATTTGATATTCAGATAACTCACAGTTATACTCAGAGGTAAAAAAGAATCTTTTGAAGAAATGTGGGTCATGAAGTTCTAAGTCATACTCGATCAAAGTAAAACCACCCGCGGGTACTTTTGGAAACTCAATTTGATAGTATTTATCATCATCATAAAATACTCCTCCAGAAAACTGTGACTTTTCTTTTATATCAGTAGTTTTTTTCTTGAAGGATTTACCCTTTTCTCTTTCAATTCCATACACTGCATTGATATTACTCAGCTCAGTAAAAGATCTATTAAAAATATAATCCGTTGAAAAATCTTCTCCTAATCCTTCATTGAACCTCTTCTTCTCTGAAATTTGATGTGATATGTCTAAACCATCACCCTTAATTTTAATTTGAACACTTTCTTTTATCGACTCAAAAAAAATCTTGTCATTGGCTTGTTTAGTTTGACCAAATGATATGGAAACTACAAAGCCCAAAAGTATAATTAAGAGAGATTTCAATAGTTTTGATTTTACTCAAAAATAACAATATAAATTTGTACTTTTTCTTTATGAGTATCTTTTTTTGATCTGATCTATTGCCTTTAATGTCATCACGTTAACTAATCTCTACTTCTTATAAAAGTGCACCACATACCTAAACAAAGGTGATGGATAAGGAATCTGCTTAGCTGCCAACATCATTTTCT
>JBLFXO010000322.1:0-4167 GCA_047609865.1 Arenicella sp. | reverse complement strand
TGATCACGATGATTACAACTCAATATTGTTAAAGGCTTTAGCAGACAGGTTTGCAGAAGCTTTTGCGGAAAAGATGCATCAGGAAGTTAGATTGAAAATATGGGGATATGCTGAATCAGAAACACTAACCAACGAATCATTGATTACTGAAAAATATCAAGGCATCAGGCCTGCTCCAGGATATCCTGCTTGTCCAGATCATACAGAGAAACCAACTCTTTTTAGTTTGTTAAATGCGGAAGAGAATACAGGGGTTATCTTAACAGAATCAATGGCTATGTATCCTGCCGCTTCAGTTAGTGGATGGTACTTTTCGCATCCAAATTCGAAATACTTTGGATTAGGGAAAGTGTTAGAAGATCAAGCCGATATTCTTGCTGCTAGAAAGAGCATGTCTTCGGATGAAATGAAACGTTGGCTTTCCAGTAATCTGAATGATTAATTGAGAAATGATTAGGTATTTTTATTGAATATTCAAGTCTAATAATTACCTTGTAAGCGTATCAAGCAAGTAGGGTGGGGAACAAATTAGTCGGGTTTATATTAGCATTCGTAATCACGGGATATTCCTATGCCCAAGAGTTCCAAACTGTTGATTCAAAACATTGTGATTGTGAAAATGCAATGTATACAGAAGATGCATTTTTTGAACCAATGAACATGCCTAAGGGCTATGGTAAGAAGCTTGAAATCAAAGGGAATAGTATTAAGAATAAGTATGTGCCCACTAAGGAGCATAATGCACTTTGGGTGAAATTTAAGTTTGAAATGGACACCGATTTTGAGTTTCAATTAAGTCCTTCCATTTCAACAGATGATTTTGATTTTGTTCTTTGGAAAGTAAATGGTTCTACTTACTGCGACTCAATTGCAAAAGGTCTTCGCCCCGTTAGGTCAAACTTAGCTCGGAGAAACCCTGATGATGGCAGTGTAACTGGGTTGAAAAAAGGAGCAGGGCAAGATTATGCCAAGGCGGGTCCTAATCCAACATTCTCGAATTCGATTGCTGTTAAAAAAGGAGAAGAGTATATACTCTTAATAGATGCACCTTACGGGGCACAAGGAGGATTCACAACAGAATTTGAATTCGAGAGGTTTGTAGCGCCAATTGAAGTGCCTATAGAAGACTTAATTGTTGAAGTTAAAGACGATTTGCCAAAACTTTATATCCGTGTAAACGATGAATCAAATGCACATCTGTTTTCCGCAAATATTAATATCAAGGGATTGCTAGATCAAGATTCAGTTTACGAACAAAATGGATATTTTGTAATTAGTCAAATGCGTCAATTCACGAATTACACTATCGATGTGAATAAACGAGACTATCTTCAAACAACAGAAAAATACTTTGCGAAAGAGGTCAAAAATGACACGTTAATCGTTCAATTAAAAAAACTTCGAATTGGAAGTAAACTTGAGTTTCATAATATCCTTTTTGTTCCGGATCAACATACCATTATGAAATCCTCTAATTTGGATTTAAAAAGGATAAGAAACTTCTTAAAGACAAACCCACAAATTGATGTGGAAATCATGGGTCACGTAAACGGGTTGGCTAAAAAGAAAAAGCGTTACCGCGAGCTCTCAGAGCGCAGGGCGAAGGCAATTTATGAATACTTAGTAGAGCAAGGAATTGATAAAAATAGAATGGCGTACGAAGGGTACGGAAACGAAAAATTAATTTATGCCCACCCCAAGAACGAGACGGAGGCAAGATTGAACAGACGGGTCGAAGTGAAAATCACCAAGATTTAATGTCCAAAATTCTCTTAATTGAAACCTCAACTAAAACATGTTCAGTTGCGGTAAGTGAAAATGGAAGTACCATTTGCATTAAAGAACACACCTCAGAAAATTATACCCACTCTGAATTCCTTCACGTGTACATTCAAGAGCTTCTGAATAAAAATGATATCGCTCTACCTAATTTAGATGCTGTTTGTGTTTCCAAAGGTCCGGGGTCGTATACTGGTTTACGAATAGCAGTATCCACTGCAAAAGGATTGTGTTTTGGCGCAGATTTGAAATTACTATCCATCACAAGTCTTCAATCATTGTCAGAACTCGCTAGATCGAAATATCCCCACTACGACTATTATATCCCTATGCTCGATGCCAGAAGGATGGAAGTGTATACGCAAGTATTCAATTCAAAAGGTGTAGCGAAATCAGATGTAGATGCCCACATATTAGATGAGTCTTCTTACGATAGCTTCTTGGCGAAAGGGAAATGTTTATTTTTTGGAGACGGTTCTGAAAAAAGTAAAGAGTTGCTTCAAAATGAAAATGCATTTTTCGAAGATATAGCGCCAAGCGCTTCCGGAATGTCCGAATTAGCAGATGGTAAATTCGATTCTAAATCGTTTGAAGATGTGGCCTATTTTGAGCCTTTCTACTTAAAAGACTTTGTAGCTGGAAAGAAGAAACAAAATTGATCGACCTAGTAAAATTCATAAGTAAACTTCGTAATTGTAATTGTTTTGGTAGCCATGTTCTTTGTCAGTTGGCTTTCCATCAACATAGTTTTCCCATTATATAAGATCTTCCTTAGCGTTTTATGGATTCCGTTCTTATAAATATTGTGTTCAATTAAATTGCCTTGCTCATCATAAATGTACTCATTGGTAGTCTTGTTGGCCTTGTCAAGATTTAATTGTTCGACCTTTTTAGATACTTGCCCCTTGAAATCATATTCAAATAGCGTTTTTGATCTTCGATTTCCAATGACCGTTTTCGTTGAGATTTCCTTTAAATATCCATTAAAATCCTTCTTAATATATTCTTCCTTAAATGATCTTTTATAATTATTAAAGTGGAGTCTCTTTACAATTAAATCTGAAGGCTGTTGGTATTTGTACTCTTCAGACACAATAACATATTGCTTCTTTAATTCGAAATTGAATTTGTTTTTGCCTGCATTATCATCTCGACAGTAAGTCTTCTCAATTACTCTTCCTAAAGTGTCATATATGTAGTTGTCAGAGAAAAACCCGTAAGTATCACTTTTCCTTTTTAAAGTCAGTAAATCCGAATCCCCTAAGTATTCGAAATACACGATCGAAGTGTCAATAATTCCAGTAACGCTTTTGAAGGTGTTAATAGAAGATGTTTGTCTACCAATACTATCAAATTCAAATATTTCGACTAAATTTTGCTTACGAATAATGTCCAATTCTTTTTTAAATGAAATGGTTCCGTTCATGGATTTTACACCATTTGCTTTCATGAACCTGACATTGAAAAACGGCTTGTCAGAGAATGCACCACATTGTCTATTATCAATCTGTTGACCAAAACAAACATTAGACATTAACAATATTAGCACTAAAATTCTCATTCAATTAAGCTGATTGCTTCATTTATAGTTGATACTGGAGCAGCGCATGCGCCATTCTTGCAGACAAAAATAGTTGTTTCATCAGTCTGAAATCGACCTTTGAAAATTGATAGTTCACTTTGTTTTGAACAATTTAAGATGGTCACGTTTAATGGCACCATTGACCTTAGTTTGGCTGACGTCAATTCTGGGTTAATTCCACTTACTACAACTTCTACATGTTGGTCGATTAGTTCAAGCCCTAGCATTCCCCAATTGGTATAACCAGACGGATATTTTGGAAATTTGTCCCACATATTTGACAGCATTTGTTTAGCCATGCTTGAGTATGAAGGGTTACCAAAATAGTTCCCTAATTTGAAGAGACATTTTGCCATTTCGGAATTAGATGCAGGAATAACGTTGTCTGTGACTTCTTGCTTGTTAGCAATTAACTGTTCGCCATTTTTATCTGTGAAATTGAACATTCCATTCTCCGAACTAAAGAAATTTTCTATTGCATATTGAGCAATTAGATTAGCCATATGGATATAGTGCTCATCTGAAGAAGCTTCGAATAGAGAAATGAAGCCTGCAGTAATGAAACTGTAATCTTCTAAGAAACCGTCTATTTTAGGGACTCCTTGCTGATGCGTGTGAAATAATTTACCAATGGGAGTTAGTACTTGGGATTCAATAAATGAAGCGCAAGATTTAGCCAACTCCAAATATTCATTTTGACCAGTCGCCAAATACGAGTCCACTAAGCCAACTATAGTAAGTCCATTCCAAGAACTAATGATTTTATCATCAAGACCTGGCATGATTCGAGGGATTCTTGCTTTTTT
>JBLFXO010000321.1:0-4189 GCA_047609865.1 Arenicella sp. | reverse complement strand
ATGTGTGAGCGATTAAAAGCTAAAGGATATGCTTCAACGAATGTTGTTCTCGGAGTTGGATCATTCACTTATCAATATAACACAAGAGATACTTTCGGTTTCGCCATGAAAGCGACTTATGGCGAAGTTGCAGGAGAAGGACGAGAGATTTTCAAAGATCCTATTACAGATGACGGAACTAAGAAATCAGCCAAAGGCTTAATCAAAATCGTGCTTGAGAATGGAGAATACAAAATGATTGATCAAGCCACTTGGGAACAAGAAAAAGAAGGTGAACTCAAAGAAGTATTCAGAGACGGAAAGTTGTTGATTGACGAGAAACTGTCTGATATCAGAGCAAGAGTTAGAAAGTAGGATAAGGAAGAAAGGACACGATCCCGATAGCTATCGGGGCTCGAAGTACCCTTTCATATTCGTTAAAAAGAAAGAGTGAAAGTAATAGCGTTTGTAATAATTGGATTGTTTTTAATTACGTCTTGTCGAGATGAGTCATCAACCGAAAGTAATGCTGTTGATACTTATGCTATGGAACCTTCAGATTATGATGAGAAATATTTAGAGGCCAACAACGCTATAGATAACCGAGATTTTCAAGGTGCTAAAAAAATCTATTTAGAGCTAATCGAATTAGATGCTGAAAGGGCAGATCCATATGTAGGCCTCGCCTGTACTTATTCTTTGCTTGAACAAAATGACTCGGCAAAATCCCTTTATGAAAAGGCTTATGTTATTGATGACAAGAACCTGGGTGCGATTGTAGGTTTAGGATCAATAGCATATTTAGACACTGAATATAAACTAGCTTTGAAATACTATAAAGATGCCCATCAAAAGTATCCGGATGATGCGTCATCAATTTGGGGCTTGGCAATTTCCTATGAGGGAATGGGAAACACAAAGGAAGCCATTCGATATGCTGAAGTTATAGTTAATGAGCATCCTGATTATTATCTTTTTGAGAATGCTAAAGATTTTGTCAAACAGTATAAGTAACAAGAACGAATGGTCACAGAAAACACCAAACTGACGTAAGACAAAAAGAGGCTCTGAAAGTGCCTTTTTGAATTAATTGACATATCATGAACCACCAAATTCCATTTAACAAAACAAGATTTGCTGTCGCCATGGTAATCTCAATTGCTTTTGCAGCAATTGGAATTTTAATGTTCATGCGGCCAGAATATTTTGATGCTATCAACTTGGGACATGATTTGCTTCTTAAAATCGGTATATTCTTGTCCATTCTATTTATAACAGTTCTGGTCTTCACCATGCTTAAGTTGACGAATAGTTCAATGGGTTTAGTCATCAACGAAGAAGGAATCCAAGACAATGCAGGAGGCTTGAATTTTGGATTGATTAAATGGGAGCAAATCATTGCCTTCGGAACCAAGAAACATCTTGGCAATACCAACATATTGATCTACGTCAAAAACGAAGAAGAGCTGATAAATCGATTAGGGAAAATCAAAAAAAGATTGGTGAATGAAAACATGAAAGTATTTGATACGCCTGTGGCTATTAGCCTTACAATGCTGAAACCAAACTCTTCTGAATTACTTGAATTATTCAAGCAAGTTGCCAGAGAAAAAGGAGTAGAATTTAAAGATTAAAATATTTATCTTCGTGATTCGTTTTAGATAAATTATGATCATACAGTTTTCAAGAAATCCCGTCATGCAGTTTGTAGGGATTGTTTATTGGAATATCTGGCTAATCGCCTCTTATGGTGTGTTTGCTGTGAGTGCCTTTGTTCTTTGTCATCATTATGGATATCATGATTTTGAAATTCCGGCAATTCCAGTAAGTATACTTGGTGGTGCCTTGGCCATTTTTCTTGGATTTAAAAATAGTTCAGCATATGACCGCTGGTGGGAAGCTCGTAAAATTTGGGGAGCAGTCGTTAATGATAGCAGATCTTTAGGGATGGAAATTAACACCTACTGTATATCCAAGCCAGAAGATGAAGATGAATTACAAGCTTGGAAAATAAGAACAACCTACAGGCACATAGGATGGCTTTATGCCTTGAGGTCTCATTTAAGAAAAGAGCCTCTTTGCAAAGAATTGAGAGATTGGGTTTCTGAAGATGATGGTGAAACATTGAAGAAGGCTAAAAACATTCCTGCTCAATTGATTTTACTTCAAGGAAAAGAAGTGTCATTTGCCTTTAAAAAAGGATGGATTGAAGAATTTAGATTTAATGCTTTGATGACGACATTGAAAAAAATGTACGATAATCAGGGAAAGGCTGAACGTATTAAAAACACCATTTTTCCTTATTACTACAATTACTTCACTACTCTTTTTCTTTGGTTGTTTTGTATCTCGTTGCCTTTTTCACTGGCCAGTTTGATGGATGGTTGGATGATGATACCAATTAGTATTTTGATTTCATTTGCTTTCGCCATGTTGAACAAAACGGGTCAAATTACGGAGACGCCATTTGAAGGTAGAGCGGCTGATACTCCAATGTCAACAATCGCCAGAGGAATTGAAATTGATTTGCTTCAAATGTTGGATCAAGAAGACTTACCAGATCCTGTGCCGGTTATTAAAACGAAATTTGGAGTTACTTATACGAAGTAGGACCTAAAACAAATGCTGTCTGAAACTGTTATAAAGGTATGGCAGTGTTTCAATTTTTCAAAGAACAAAGAATTCCGGCTTCAGTTGATGAGGTATGGGATTTTATTTCATCTCCTCAAAACTTATCTAAGATTACTCCAGATTCAATGGGGTTTGAAATTACAACTCCATATGTTTCAGAAAGAATGTATCCCGGAATGATCATTACTTACAAGGTTAGCCCTATGATGAAAATGAAAATGACCTGGGTTTCAGAGATTACACATGTGAAGGAGAAGGAATATTTTGTAGATGAACAAAGAGAAGGCCCTTATAAAACCTGGCATCACGAACATTGGGTAAAGCCAATTGATGGTGGAGTTATGATGGAAGACTTGATCACTTATCAACCGCCTATGGGCATTTTGGGGAAGGTCGCAAATGATCTTTTCATTCGGAAAAAACTAGAAGAAATATTTGAATTTAGGAGATTAGCTATGATTGAAATATTTGGTGCGTTCAAACAAAAGTCAGTATGAAACACGCTATCTTCTGGTTCAGAAGAGATCTGAGGTTGATTGATAATGTTGGCCTCTCAAAGGCTTTGGAGTCTGGTCTTCCTATTCAACCGATATTTATTTTTGACGAGAAGATTCTAGATGAATTGAAAAATAATGATCCACGAGTTAATTTCATCTATGATAGACTTTTAATCCTTAATGAAGAACTCAAAAAACATCAATCATCCTTAAAAGTATTTAAAGGGAATCCTGAACTAATTTGGGAGGAAATCTTTGAAGAATTGCATGTTGCCGAGGTTTTCTTGAATAAGGATTACGAACCCTACGCTATAAAAAGAGATCTTAGAATTGAAGAATTAACGCTTTCCAAGGGCGCTCAATTCAAAGCTTATAAAGATCAAGTAATTTTTGAAGAATCTGAAATAGTTAAAGATGATGGCTTGCCTTACACAGTTTACACGCCATTTAAAAATAAATGGCTAAAAACAGCAAAAAAGGAAGGTTTTAGACCCAAAATGAGTCTTTTCGAGCATTTTTTACCCCAAAAAAGTGTGTTTCCCTCAAAGTCTGAGCTGGGAATTCTTCCATCTTCTATAAAGGTTCTGGATTATGATTTAACTCAGATAAACAACTATCGGAACCAAAGAGATTTTCCATCTATTGAGACAACAAGCTTGAGTCCACACTTACGATTCGGAACTATTGGAATCAGAGAATTATTTAATGAGATTGATGAAAAACACGAAACTTTTATAAGTGAATTAATTTGGAGAGAATTCTTCATGCAGATCCTCTTCCATTTTCCAAATTCAGTAAGTAATAATTTCAAGGCAAAATATGATGGGATTGAGTGGAGAAACAATGAAGCTGAATTTGACGCTTGGTGCAAGGGTGAAACGGGCTATCTAATGGTTGATGCCGGAATGAGGCAGCTTAATGAAACAGGTTATATGCACAATCGTGTACGGATGGTAGTAGCTAGTTTTTTAATTAAGCATTTGTTGATTGATTGGCGTTGGGGAGAGGCGTATTTTGCCAAAAAATTGCTTGATTTTGAGTTGTCCTCAAATGTTGGTAATTGGCAATGGGCGGCAGGAACA